>JBLNFG010000462.1:0-2650 GCA_050263495.1 Myxococcales bacterium
GCCCAAGCGGATGACGGGCGAACGATACACCTTAGGCGCCTCCAGATTTCGCCCCAAAAAACTGCTCCGGTACTAGACGCAGCAGACCCGTACATCAGGGCAAACGAACCCTTCGGATACTCTGGAATGCTCTTGTTGGGTTTGCTCCTCTTGTACCGAAAAGAGATGCCACCATCGGACGCGTGGGTTTTGGCGGTGCTGAAGCGAGTGGCTTTGCGTCTTCGCGAGATACTCGATGCGACGCTTCAACCCGGGAAGCAGCCGATGTTTTGCTCACAGTTTGTCTATGCCTGCTTCGAAGACGCCGCGAAGACGTATCCGGAGTTGAGGCTGCGAATTGAGAACGGGCTTCTGTCCTCCGTCAAGGCCAATGCCTCCCCGCTCCTAGCCCAAGCCGCAAGGCTTGCACCCCAAGTCGACGACGTAGGCGGCATGGGAATACTTCAGGAGCATTCCGCTCACGCGAATCGCTCCGACCAAGAGCTTGCCGGGCACCTTCTCGACAGCTTGGTGTCTCGTGGCGGAGACGCGGACACCGAGGAGTTCAGCGCGGAGCTAGCGTATGTTGCAGTCCACCTCGACCGACTGCTTGCCCGCGCATTCGGAAAGCAAGACATGTCTAGCTCAAGGCTCTTTCTGCTGAAAGAAAAGCCGCTATTGGTGACCCCTGTCGATCTATATGCGAACTGTCCGTCCCTGCAAAGGGTGAATGTTGACTTCAAAGTAACTCGTGATCCCACCAATATACCATTCGAGCCGCACACAACTCTGGCGGTCACTGGAAACTCGGTGCCAAAGCCGAGTGCTCTCGGTGCCTGAACGTAAAAACATACAGTCCTCCACTGCGTGTTTTCTCAATTCGACCGGCGACTTGAGTAACTCGAAACTGTAGGAACAGGCTCTCGAGAACCCTACGAGAGTTGCGTTGCTGTTGCGGCAAAAACGCAATTCCTCTGAGTTGACGTCTCCAGGTACGGCATCCTGTTTGAGCAATAGGATCTAGTCGCCCCCGCTACGTGCTTACACAATCTCCACCAAAGAACGCTAAGCGACCAACACCCCATGATGTCTGGTCGTGGTGTTTGGGCTTGCGGCGAGCTGCTTCGCACGGCGATCGGCAACCGCGGGCAAAGCACACTGTGACGAACTTTCCCTGGTAACAGAGTACCAGGGCGATTGAGCGCTGCTCCAATAGGTTCACTTCGCGAAGGACAGCGATTGCGATTCAAAGAGGAAAGCAGAGAAAGTCGGCGCCCCGTGGCCGCGTTTACGTACAGCCAAGTTAACTCCATCTACTAGTAGGAGACTAAATAATGAAACCGACCATTTCCAGAGAAGACACCCTCAGCCAAATCTCGTATTCCGGCAACGTCATCAAGGCTGATGACCCGTCGCTATTGCGCAACCAGGTCTCCTCGACCGACGGCCGCGTTGTTATCGTTTCGGCGTTCGGGTGCAGCCTGGTGCTCAACTATTCCTTTGGTGCTCTCGACATCCATGTAACCGTGGTTCTCGAAACGCCCGTAGGAAGCATTACGATTATCAATGTCAATCTCGATCCAACCAACCCTACGATCAAACTTGGTGGCAGCATCGACAGTTTCAAGGCTGAGGCCTCGGTTTCGTTCAGCTTCTCCTCCCTGGAACTGACCGCCACCGGCGAGATCTGCGCACCACTGGTGGGGTGCAAGAAGGGTAGTATCCACTTCAAGGTGTAGAATTCTAGCCAATTGCGTCGACTAGTCTGGCCATGGCATGGTTATACACGTGCCATGGCCTTGCGTCTGGACCTCACTCGCTTCTTGTTCCTGGTGCCACAAACTCATCGCTGTCGGCCCTAGGTGATGTGAGCGAGCAGCACTCGTTGCGAGCGACACGGATTGCTCGCCCTTGCAGGGGGACTCCACTCGCTGCCCTTCTGCGCTCGTCTGCGAAAGTGCGGTTCACTAGACGAGCATCGAGTCACTTCGATTCTGCGGCAAACTTGACGGCAAGTTGCCGATCCAGCGTAGAGAGCCAGTTGAAGTAATCGGTCACGCGATGATTGGCGAAGGACATTAGCAACCGGATCTCGGTCTTCGCCTGGTCGTAGTGTTTGGCGACCAACGCGCGCTCGAGGCGTACCTGATGCACATGGAACTCGCGTTCCATCACTTGCCTGAGATTGGCGCCAGCGGCGCGTGCAAGGCTCGCCTCGTCGTCTGCCCCCGCCGTGTCGTAACATGCTGCGGCGCTGACGAAGAGATCAACCGCTTGTGTCCCGTCTTCGGGGCTGAAGGGCGCGCGCTCCCGCGCGGTCTCAGCCTGCACACGTAACTTGGTTGCGAGTGCCGACGCCGTTGCAGAATCCTGCTGAGGACAGCTCGCCTTTTGCTCATCGACCCACAGCTTCTGCGGCCGCTGCGACCAATCTGGCGGCTTGGATTTGGGAACCGCGGCAATCAGCACGATTCCAAGCGGAATACCCATGCCGCAAAGCGCGTAGACCATCCGACGGCTTGCAGGCGTCGGACCTCGACGTCCACCGGCAACTTGAAATCGCTCTACCGCACTGACGCGCAGCTCAACCCGCCCCAACCTCAACACCGAGTCAGGCAGGAGACGCCCCTCGACGAAAGGTAACCCCTTCAATAGGACCGGCGGATTCATG
>JBLNFG010000463.1:0-3305 GCA_050263495.1 Myxococcales bacterium
CCCAATACCGGCCTGCTGCAGAACACCAAATTGACCAAGGTGAGCGGCGCTTATTGGCGCGGCGACGCCACCCGCGAACAGCTCGTGCGGGTGTATGGAACGGCGTTCTTTAGCAAGCAAGATCTCGAGGATTACCTAAAGCAAATCGAAGAAGCGAAGCGGCGCGATCACCGTGTGCTCGGCGAGCAGCTCAACCTGTTCACCTTCCACGACGAAGCGCCGGGGTTTCCGTTCTTCTTCCCCAAAGGCGCCACGCTGTTCAACACCTTGGTCGACTACATGCGTAGCCTGCTGCGACGCAGAAGTTACCTCGAGGTCAAGACCCCGCTCATCCTCTCGGAAGATCTCTGGCACACCTCGGGTCATTACGACAATTACCTCGAGAACATGTTCTTCACGAAGCTCAAGCTTCGCGACGAGAAGCAAGCGGACAAGATTCACGACAACGTGGAAGAGGAACGCCCAATGGCAGTCAAGCCGATGAACTGCCCGGGCCATCTGCTCGTCTACCGCAGCCGTCTGCATAGCCACAACGAGTTCCCGCTCCGCATCGCCGAAATGGGGCTGGTACACCGTCGCGAACTGTCGGGCGTACGCCACGGGTTGTTCCGTGTCCAAGCGTTCACTCAGGACGACGCACACCACTTCTGCACGCCGGATCAGATCGAGAGTGAGATCGAGATGTTGATCGGGTTCTTCAAGGATCTGTATGCAACCTTCGATCTCACGGATGTCCGCATCGAGCTCTCGACGCGCCCCGCCAAGAGCATCGGTAGCGACGAGATGTGGGGTAAGGCCGAATCCGCGTTGAAGTCGGCCTTGGATAAGTGCGACATCGGATACCAAATCAACCCCGGCGACGGCGCGTTCTACGGACCCAAGATCGACTTCCACATCCGCGACGTCCTGAAGCGGTCGTGGCAGTGTGGCACCATCCAGCTCGATTTCTCGATGCCGGAACGATTCGGCCTCGAGTACGTCGGCGCGGATGGCGCTCGGCACACGCCGGTCATGCTGCACCGCGCGTGCTACGGCAGCATCGAGCGCTTCCTCGGCATTATCATCGAGAACTATGCCGGCGCGTTCCCACTCTGGTTGAGCCCTATCCAGGCGACGGTAATCCCCGTCAGCGACAAATTCAACGAGTACGCGGCGTCCATTGCCGGCAAGTTGCTGGACGCGGGGCTACGTGTCGAGACGAACCTTGGCCCCGATCGCGTCGGGTACAAGATTCGTGAGAGCAGCTTGCAGAAGGTGCCATACGCGATCGTGGTGGGCGAAAAAGAGCAGGCAGCCAATCAGATCAATGTCCGCTCGCGCGCCACTGGCGAACTTGGGGCCATGACGCTCGAGACGTTCCTGAGCGGCGTCGTCGAAGAGCGCAAGCCCGGAGGAAAGCCGACCCTAGGAGCTGGTGCGACGGACGGCGGGCAGCAGAAGCAAGCCGAACGAAAAGCAAACTAGAACACCGACCTACGAAGCGGAGCCGGGCTTTCTACGCCGGTTCCGCTTCGAGGTTCCGCTTCGAGGTTCCGCTTCGAGGTTCCGCTTCGAGCGGTAGTACTCACCTGGGCCGCGTTCGCCTGACGTTTTCTCTTCGTTATTTGCAGATGGGGCCGTTCCACGCAGCGAGCAGTGGCACCTGAGGCACGTCACCGCCTCCGGCCCAGCTCTGGTTCTGATGGCAAACACTGCCAGCAAACGTGTAGCAGGGGTCGGCGGGGGTGCAGTTGTTCTGGAACATGCAGCGGACGTAGGCAAAGCAGATGGATTGGTTCGGGCCGCCTTCGGTCGTCTCACTCCTTGGTCTGCACACCGTTGAATCCGTCTTTGCGGCTTGAAGGATCTTGCCAGGGCATGTGTCTGCGTCGGCGCACGCCCCGCTCACGCAGTTCAAGCTTCGACAATCCGTATCTTTGCTGCACGCCTGCCCGATTTCGCAAACGGGACAGTAGCCGCCGCTCTTGTACGGATTGAGGCATCGCATCGGGGTGTCGATGCACTTCTTGGTGCACTCGCTGCAATAGCCGCTCGCGCAGTCAGCATCCTCGCTGCAACCAAGCTTGGTGGCGCACAGCTTGGAAGTATCGCCGCAGATCGCTCCACAATCGGTGTCACCCTCGGCGCCGTTCTTCTGGCCATCGGAGCAGCTACGGGGCGTGCACTGGTGCGTCGTTGGCGAGCACCAGCCGGAAACACAGTCTGCGTCGGCACCGCAGGCTTTTCCGTCGTCACAACGTTTGCCGCCAGTGGCTGTGCACGCGCCGCCACAATCCAAATCAGACTCGCTGCCATTCTTGAGCCCGTCGGTGCAAGTTGCCGACTGGCAACGCTCATTCAAACAGCGGACATTGTCACAATCGCTATCCTTTGTGCAGGCTTGTTGAGCTGGGCAGCGCTTGCACTGCGTTGGGAAGGTGGTGGATTTATCGCCGCCGCAGTCAACGCCCGTCTCGGGACCGTTCTTGACTTGATCGTCGCAAGCCGCCGCCGCACACCGGAGTTCTGAACTGCAGCGACCACTGGCGATCACTTCGCAGTCGGAATTCGCCTTGCATCGCTGGTCCACCTTGCACGCCGGGCAACTTCCACCGCCACAGTCAACGTCCGTCTCGGTGCCGTTCTGGACCTTGTCCCCGCAACCGGCGGGAACGCATGCAGCCCCGACGCACTTCATGCCGGGGAACTTGGTCGTGTTGCAGGCCTTGTCGCTCCCACAGTGCTGACCAGGCAGACACTTACTCGCGCCACATACGTCAAAGCCGCAGTCGACGTCGAGTTCATCGCCATTGTGTTTGCCGTCGCTGCACGTGGGTGACAAGCAACGTAGCGCAGCGCTCGACGACGTGCCGCAGACGAGATCCTCGCAATCGGCGTCGTTCTTGCACGGGCTGTTGACCGGACACGGCTTGTTGCACGCGGCACCGCAATCAATCCCGCCCTCCAGACCGTTTCGGACTCCGTCCGAGCAGCTCGGTTCTGCGCAATGCTTGTCCGTGCAGCGGCCATCCAAGCAGTCGCTATTGGCAGCACACTGTTGCCCCATTTTGCACGTCGCGCCGCACGTCTTGCCACCGCAGTCGACATCCGTTTCGTCTTGATTCAGTCGCGAGTCTTGGCAGGATTGGGCTTCGCACTGCCCCTTGGTCGAATTGCAGACTTTGGTCCGACAATCGTCGTCGACCAGGCAACGCTCCTTCACCTCGCACACCAAGCCCAACTTGACGCAAGCTGCGCCCCCGCAATCCGCGTCGCTCTCCTTGCCGTTCTGGACCCCATCGGAGCAAGAAGCCGTCTGGCACTTG
>JBLNFG010000464.1:0-3554 GCA_050263495.1 Myxococcales bacterium
TTGAAGCGTCCAGAGCCGACGGCCTGCCCCCTCGAATGCAACCCGATCTGCGGCTGCGATGGTAGGAGCTATTGCACTGAGTGCCATGCTCACCTGTCCGGATACGATGGATTCCCAGCCGGGGCTTGTGGCTCGTGATGGGTCGAGCTGCTGTATGCTATTCGGGCGACGTACGCAATCACGTATCCTGAAACACGAAATGGCGACGCTACGCATGGACTTTCTGCCGGGCTTCAAGCGTCGTAGCCACGCGCTGCAGGCAGGACTAGTTGCTTCTTGGGTGCTGCTTGGTTGTGTCACCACGGCTTCGGATGCTTCCGCCACCGCGGCCGCGCCGGCGCCTGTCGCTCTTGGCGTGAGCGTGCCCTACGTTCTCCGTTGGGATGCGCCCGATGAGTGCCCGACGTCCACCGAGCTAAGACGCCAACTCGACGCGTTGTCGGTGCGCGATGGCCGCGATTCGCCGCTTCAGATCGATGCCGAGGTGCGCCCGAGTGGTAACCAGTTTCACCTGCGGCTGCAGCTTTCGGGCGAACCGGCGCGCCACTTCGATGCGGACAACTGCCGATTGCTTGCGGAGACGCTCGTCGTACTGAGCGCGGTCGCGCTCGGCTCGAATCCTGCTCCTGTCGCGACCACGGTTGAAGACTCGCAGTGGCCGAAACAGGGTGAGCGCATTCCGAACCAAACCACGCGAAACGAACCGACGAAACCCACCAAGGCGGCGACGGCCGCGGCGGATCAGAGACCAACGCGTTCCGGCTTGCAGACGTCGGAGTCAAGTCTTCACTTGGATGCTGCTTTCGGCACCACCAGCAGCCTCGGCACGGGTCGAGCTTTCGGCGTCCCGATGCTCGCGTTGGGGCTTAGTTATCGGTTCAAATTCCTTCTGGCGGCATTGCGTGCTTCCGCGGCTTCATCGAGAATTGCGGAGGCCGAGCGCACCGGTGCCGACTCGGCTACGACACTTCCCAGCGTTCGTATCGACCGCTGGACGCTGAACGCCGCGATTTGCGGCGGAGGCAAGCTGGGCCCGGCGCTCTCTGCTTGGGAGGTCTGGTTATGCGCGGAGTTCGGGCCTTCCATCTGGGCTGCTGCTGCTGACCGGTTGACGAACAGCACGCCTCGGCGCTCAGTGCTTTGGTTCGTCGGCGCTGCAGTCCGTGGCGGCTGGCATGTCGCGGAGCGGTGGACGATCGTCGGTAGCGGTCAGCTCGAGAGACCCTTCCACCGGCTCGACTGGGCGGTTAAGGATCCGACCACCAGCCGCCTCGTAACTTTGCACAAGACGCCTGCGTTTGGGACCGCCTGGACGTTGGGCATTGCGTACTCGTTCTAACCTAGCGTCAAATCGCCTGTGCTCTCGCGCCGGATCGACTGCCAGCAATTCGGAGGAGCGTGCAGCTTCGACGGCAGCGTCTGCAATTCGACGTCTCAAAAGCTGCAACTCCGCCGGCAAGGTCTGCAACTCGGTCGGTCTCTTTTTGGTTAACACGTCGCGGCAACGTTGGTTGGCAGTCGTCGAGCCAACCGACTCTAGGCAGCCATTTTTCCGTGGGGGGCGTCGCCAGAGAGGGCGTCGAAGTTGCGCACCAACTACCCACCGCCCCCCGGCGCTGGTTCGAGTCGGGCAACGGAGTATCGATTCACTTCTGACTCTGGGCAATCGCGTTGCCCCTGCTACGCTGCACACTCCGCTCCACCGGCGGATTCAGCCCACCCCGTTGTTCGTCCCCCTTTGCTGTCGGTAAGGTTCTCTATGTTAGGTCGCATCGTCTCCGCATCCCTACTCAGCCTTGGCTCCACATTGTTTCTCCTTGGCGCCTGCTCCGGCAGCGACGACGAGGGCGGAAGTACGGAGGTTCCCGGCGCTGGCGGGACGACCGTCTCGAGTGGCGGAGCGAGCAAAGCCAGCAAGACGACTGCGACTGGCAAAGGTGGGAATACGGGCTCGACGAGCAGGACCGCCGCAACAGGTGGGACCGGGAAGACATCTACCAGCAAAGCCAATGGCGGCGGTGCCGCCAAAAGCGGATCGAATAGTAGTTCAACCGTGAACGGCGCTGCTGGCGCAAAGAATGTCGCTGGAGCGAGTGGCTCCGGAAATGGGGAGCCCTGCACTGACGAATACCCGTTTGATGATGGCTATACGTGCGTGCAACAGGCGAGCTGGGGCAAGTGCACCCAAGACTGGATGAAGAACGCCTGCAATTTGAGCTGCGGGAGGTGCGGGGACGCTTCAGCAGTGCCCGAGGTCGCCGCGTCCGAGTGCGGTGATGCCGGCACGCCTCCGGACCTCAGCGGCGACGCGGGTACGGCTCCCAGCCTCGAATGCGCCGGCACCACTGATGAGTGTCCGATGACCACTGGGCTAAGCTATGCGTGCAAGCAACGCTTCGCGCTTGGCATCAATTACGCGTGGCGCAACTTTGGCTCGGACTTTGGCGGACTCGAAGCATGGAGCCTTGTCGGACCAAGCGGATCAGCAGACGCATACAATGCCGACCTGGCTCGTATGCGCGCGAACGGTGCGAGCGTCGTTCGCTGGTGGATGTTCCCTGATTTGCGTGGAGACGGCATTGAAATGGACGGAGACGGTAATCCTACGGGCATCACCGACACGGCCGTCGCAGACATCGAGAAGGCCCTCGAGTTAGCTCAGCGCAACGACCTCTACGTCGTGTTCACACTCTTCTCGTTTGACGCATTTCGGCGTTCGCGCACGGAGAGCAAGGTGGAAATCCCCGGGCTGACGCCGATCGTCACGGATGCCGATCGACGTGCGAAGTTGATCGCCAACGTGGTGAGACCCGTGGCAAAGGCCGTGGCCGACAGCAAGTACTCGACGCGGATGCTCGGCTGGGATGTGATCAACGAGCCGGAGTGGGCAATTAAAGCGACCGGCTCGCATGATCAAGACTTTAGCCCGAACAGTGAGCTCGATGCGGTGCCGCTCGACGACATGAAGGCTCTCATCAATGAGTCGCTCACCGTACTAGAAGAGGTCACACCCCGAGCGCTGCGTAGCGTCGGTTGGGCCGCCGCCAAGTGGTCATGGGCGTTCACCGACGTCACGAAGATCGACTTCAACCAGCCCCACATCTACGGATGGGTCAACGATTACTGGCCCTACACTACGGCGCCGGCCGATCTGGGATACAAGAACGATCGCCCTGTGGTGATGGGTGAGTTCTATCTTCTGCCTGGTCCCTTCGAGAAGAAGACGCCCACCTTCTCCGAGATCGTCCAGTCTTGGTACAAGAACGGCTACGCCGGAGCCTGGGCTTGGGACTTCTACTCTGGGTGCGGCCCCAACACACCCACGGTGGCCGTCGATCTGCGCCTCATCAAGCAATTTTCCGACGACAAGGGCTGCTCCGTTTCGTTCTGATGCCGTTGCCCTTTCGTCAGCGGACGCTCGTCGCAACCCTCGCGCTGCTAGTCGGCGGGGGGTGGCTTGGCTGGCACCTCCGTCATCTCAAACCCGATCCAACATCCGACGCTGCTTCGGTAGCCAAATCGAACGGAGCACACGCCATCCCACTAGCTCAGCC
>JBLNFG010000465.1:0-5401 GCA_050263495.1 Myxococcales bacterium
CTCCAACTTTCGGATCCGCTCTATCGACGCTTCACTGGCGACTACCTCCTGCAGCGTCGAGGCCAGAAAGACGCAACGGTGAGTCGAGATGCGGTCTTTCTTTGGTTGAAGTCTGACTTTCTAGACAAGTGGTCAGAGGCCACCTGCATCCAGCTTGCCGGCAAATTGCTTTCCGCCGCTCGGGAAGTTGGGATGGTATCGAGGCGCGATCCAAGGACGCTCCATCTCCCCAGGGTGACGGACCACGCTCTTGCCTACCTGCTGTATCTCCTTCGAGAGATCCAGTTCACTGGCTCACTCGCCAACAATCCTTACCTACGATCCGTTGGCCTCGACGAAGAACTCTTGAACCGGCGAGCAAGAGGACTCCCTGGCGTCGCCTTGCGAAATACGGCGGGCACCATCGACCTCGAGTGGACCTACCCTGATCTTGCGTCTTGGGGCAGGGAAGTGGTGTCTTGACGACGCCTAGAGCGCCGAACGTTTTGATTCACCCAACGAAAGCGCCATCGGGGCGCGAGATGTGATTGCGAGAGCCGGCGAGCACCCACACCCGTGTGCACTGGTGCAAAAGTGCTTGCCACGAGATTCGTGACCAAGGCTGAATCAGTTGCAGGGGCTTTGGTCGCAGACACGTGACTGTGCCGCGCTTCGCGTGCAGAACTGTGCGATTTCGACCCCGGAAGCGCGCACTCCAGGGCAATCCGGGCGCACTCTATTGACCACAGGGCAAAGATGACCACACTGCGTAGATGGATTCCACGCAGAGGGCCTCGTTGCCGCCAGTAGGACCGACCAAGGAAAACGAGTCCTCGTTCGTGCAGGAGCTCAAGCGATACCTCGCACCGCTTGGCGTGGTCGTCGTTCTCGCGACGAAGTTCATTGGGCCAGTGCTCAAGTTCTTGCCGGTTGTCCTAAAGACGGGCGGCACCATGCTGCTCACCATCGGCATTTACGCCATGACCTGGGGCGCCTGGTATGCGATTGGATTCGTCCTGCTGATCCTCGTCCACGAAACCGGGCATCTCCTGGCTGCAAAGCGTATTGGACTCAAGGTTGGCGCGCCCGTGTTTATCCCATTCATGGGTGCGTTCATTGCGCTCAAGGAAGCACCCCGCAACGCTTGGATCGAGGCGCAGGTTGGGATCGGCGGACCACTGCTCGGTAGTCTCGGTGCAGCAGCGTGTGCCGTCATCTTCTGGTTGACGGACGTTCCGCTCTTCGGTGCCCTGGCGTACACCGGGTTTCTCCTAAACCTGTTCAACCTCATTCCCGTTGGTATGTTGGATGGTGGCCGCATCGTGCAGGCATTGTCGCCGTGGCTGTCGTTGGTGGGCTTTGGGATCTTGTTGGCGATGACGCTAGCTCACCCCAACGCTCTGCTTGTCCTGATCCTATTTCTTTCGCTGCCGCGGCTCTTTTCCTTGTTTAGGGCCAAGAGCAACGTCGAACGTCGTTACTACGAAGTGACTTCGGTTCAGCGGGTAACAATGGCAGTGCTGTACTTCGGTCTCGTGACACTACTCGTGATCGGGATGAACCTAAGTCTGGGCGCCGGCACATAGTGCGAGCCTAGAGCGCCAATGTGGCGGTTCGGGTGATCGCGCTTCGGTGATCGGCATGGCCTAAGTGTCACGGTGTTGTCACGGAAATTTCACTATCTAATGGCGGCAGTGTGATGTACTCACTTGCGCCGCGGTCGACGTGCCGCGCCTCAAGACTCCTCGGATTGGAGAGACTATGACCAACAAGCTCGTGGCAGTGGCAACTCTGGTTTGTGCAATGGGTGGATTGCTGGTATTCGGGTACTCGGAGGCTCGGGCAGAACCGAGCGCCACACCGACGACTGTCGATAGCAATCAAGGAACCCCCCAAGCCGATGCAGTGACCGATTGCGCAGTAACCTATAGCCGCACGGCGTGCCCTGGAAAAGAGGCAGAAAGCTTCAAGAAGTGCGACGGCAAGAAGAGCTGCACCAAGTACTTCGATGCCGACTCCGCGGAGAAATGCAAGGCTGCCGCTATCAACGCGTGTGCAAACGATCGCCTCGATGTGACTAAGAGCAAGGTGATTAGCGCCAAGTTCAAGGGCAGAGCGATCAAGAGTCAGGCGGGCAAAGAAGATCTCTGCCTCGACTACCCCAAGCGGGATACCGAATTCAATCAGTGTAGCAAGAAGTAGCAGCCTCCGCTCAGCGCGAGGGTAACGGATCAGAAGTTCGGACGATGGCGCGACCACGCGCGGCTGGGCGTCCGCAGCGCGCAGAGTCACAACATTGCCTGCATCGGCGCAAGCCGTGGGGGCGGCGCGGCGTACCATCGCTCCGAGCAAGAATCGGCGCATGTAATCCCTGGCCTCGTACCTACGGATTGTCTACATTTCGAGACGCCGCCGTTCGAGGCAATCTACCGGAAGTGTGTCCTGGCAACGCTCGGGCATGGGGGAATTCCGTGGTGGTCAGGGTGCAGCTTGCCGCGTCGTCGAACATTGCCGGACTCAAGCTACCTCTGCACTGCCGGCGCTAGGCATCGTCGCACGACCCGCACCGCCAACCGCTTGCGCGCTGGCGCCAGACTTCGCCGATGAACCAGCACCGTTCTGGTTAGTGCTTCGGGTGGTTACAACTGCACGGCCGCCAAAGCGACCGTCGCTTCCACATTCCACTTCGAGAGAAGCGCTTGGCTGCGCTCGCAATTTTGCCAGCGTCTCCACAGGAGCATTGATTGCTCGTTGCTACAGCGACGTCGGCGCGGGGGCACCATCCATGATCCATTGACGGATCGTCTCGAGCTCGGAATCGCTCAATGTCACCTCGCCTGAAGTGGGTGGCATCACATCGTTACTACAGTTGCTTCCCTGGCAACCAGCCGTAGCCGCGAGACCGGATGCCTTGAGGTACAGCCAGCTCTGCTCAGCAGAACCCGGTACTACCCGAAGGAACTGCCCACCGTACATCGACTTAACGTTGACCAGTCCTTTGACGATATCGGCAGAGCTAATCTTGCCGGTAAGTGACATAGCTGCTTGCGGCCCATTCTCGCCGTGACAGCCGCTGCATGTTTTTTCTAGGATGGGCCGCACTTGTTCGTGGAAATAGCCTCGCTCCTCGGGGAGCGGTCCGACGCTCGACGCAGGAGTCGAAGCCACGAACTCTCCCAGAACGTGCATCTCCCGACACTGATCTCCTAACGCTCGTCGCAATTCATCTTGGTCGGAATCTAGACCCTTGGCTCTTCGGTAGCGCTCCCAAACGTCGTCAATCCAGCCATGCAGCTTCCAGAACATGTAGTTCTCGATATTCACTGGTTGCTTTCCCAGTGAGTGAGGCGATTCATTGACGACCCACTTGAAATGGAGAGCCCCGTGAATGCTGCTAAACGCCGTACCGGCACTGCTGCATTGGATGAAACGACCCAAATCGCCTTCAGTAGCAAACAGACCCAAGTTCTGCTCGATGTCCTCGAGTAACTCACCCATTTCTCGTATCGGCTGTGCCCAACCATTGCCCCAACGCCCCCGCCATTCCTCAGGTACGTCCGAGGCATCTTCCGGGAAGTGCGCAAACCCGTTGAACAGATCGGCATGACTCGGAAACGCCTGCTTCAGGCTTTGGATCATGTGTCGATGCATGACCAAGAACTCATATCCGTCCTCGGCGTCTTCGCACTCCTGATGCTCCGCCACCAAATCCGGGCGAGCGCAGATAATGTTCGTGGTGGCCCCCGGAATCGGGGTGCCGCCCATGCAACGCCGAACATTGTGCCACGCATCGTGGCTCGGCTGCCATCGTCGCTCCGTCATCCAATCGAGGACCGGTTGGGGCAATACCAGATCAATTTCTCCGGTGGTTGAGGTCCACCTGGCGGGCTTGCTCGATAGCAGGACATCTCGCGCATCAGCAAGCTCACCGTCGGTGCAGTGCTCATTTGTTGGGTCCCGTCCAGCTTGAGCCATACCGTTCATCTGTGTAGTTCCAGCTTGAGCCATGCCGCTCATCTGTGTAGTTCCAGCTTGAGCCATCTCGTCATGAGCGTGGCCCCCATGATCGTCGCTCATGCTGGTTGCGCCTGCCGCGCGCTCTGTCTCGGGTTGAGAGGACGATCCGCCAGAGGTCGTATTGGCGCCTGCAGTGGTATTGATGTGTCCAGCGTTCGCGCCCGTATCGTTCGCCTCCGTCGAACTGCAGCTCACCGAGAACGCGCTGACCACGGCAACGCACCAGACCGAGAGGCTGTTGTTCTCCGCCATCTCCAATAGACGCCATCGGATCCGCGAGTGGGGGCTTGGCCATGCGCGCACCCTCGGGGGTGCAGAGTCGTGTTGCGCCTGATGGTTCGCCTCCTGAACTTCATCTTTGCATCGTCGAGTTACCATCATGCAGTCTCTCCCTTAGGCCGACACACGAGGTGAGCACAACCCGACCTTGGGTATGCCGCGGCCGGCATTCAAGCCTCGGAGCTCTCACTCTGACTGTGTCGTCCGCTGTCTCCTAGGTTGAAATTCGAAAGCCGCAAGTGCTGGCGCACGTAGAGACGTCGCATTCACCAAGACATCACGAACGTCGTCATTTCGACTTGCGGATGTAAGTCTAGAAGCCGTCCCTTCAACCCGTTCTGCCCGTCGATGCGTCCGTCGCCGTCGCGAAGCGCCCCCGCATTACTGTGTTCCCTTCCCATGTTTCAGGGTGTTCACGACAATGTATAAGACCGGTTCTAGACTTGAAGCACTTCCCCGCAAGCGCACACAACAACGCCCGCACCAACCATCGATACGGGCGTTCTTCCCGAGTATCGACACCCCGGCCGTCGCTGAATCGGACATCGAAGCTCCCGCGGTGGAGTCCCACGCGGCTGACACTGGTTCAACGGCGCCTTAGTCGACGTGCACTCTCAGTGCCCCAACTCCAAAGGTCGTTGGTTGGGAAAGGCATGGTTGCAACCGTCGTCTGCAGCACGCGAACGTCAGCGACATCGAGATGGACCTCCAAGCTCGAGGGCGCACGTTGTGGACCGAGCCGCTCTCCCAGCTCCGTATCGAGCGGGTGGGACGCAGCCACGAGGACGAGAGCGTGCAGCTTGGAAATCGGGAAGGATGTCCAATTCGTTGGAGGTTCTTCGAGATCGAAGCCCAAGCGTTTCACTGGCAGGGCCGCGTCGGATCCCGAACAAAACCTCGATAGTGTCGGAGGCCAAGGAAACCAGTGGCTCGTCAACTGGCCAGACCTCCCGTAGTTGACGGACTCATTGTTGTGCGTTCACCAACGTCGGAATTCCCGGATCTCGTGAGCACGACTTACGCCGCAATCAAGGATCTGCACTCATAGTAGAATCCCTTGACCAACGGTAATCGAAGTCTGGGCACACAAACGGAATTGATATGCGTTGGCGCCGGCGAATTGAGG
>JBLNFG010000466.1:0-4221 GCA_050263495.1 Myxococcales bacterium
CGCACCTTACCAATTCTCGCCTCCGATACAGCCAGACGGCACCGCCTCGCGCGAAAAAGCAAAAGAGAAGATCCGACTCGCACTCACCGAGGGACCGCAATGCTTCGAATGGATGCATTGGAGGGCGGACCACACCCCGTTCGCGGCCGAGGTGACCCTAAATCGCCTGGAGCTTGGCGGTGAATTGCTACTTCAAGCCATTGTTCGCGATACCACCGAACGGAGGGCTGCAGAAGAGCAGCTGCGCCAGAGTGAGGCCACCCTGAGGAGCGTCTTCTATGCGGCCCCGGTCGGAATTTGTATCCTCAAAGATCGCGTATTTCAGCAGGCAAACCAGTTCTGGCAAGATGCGCTGGGATACGCGGAGGAGACACTGCTCGGACGAAACACCCGCTTGCTATTCGAAAGTGACGAAGAGTGGCGTCGTGTCGGAGAAGCACTTTATCCACGACTGCATCAACTCGGTAAAGTCTCGACACGAACGCGGTTCTTGCGTTCCGATGGGACTCCCCGCGACGTAGTGCTCACCCTGGCACCCATCCGGCAAGGCGATCCCGCAGCGGGAACGGTCGGCATTGTCTACGACATTACCGAGCGCGCACAGGCCGAGACGCGTGTGATGCGCCTGAACCGTCTCTATGCGACCTTGTCTCGCCTCAACCAGATCATCGTGCGCGCGTCAAGCCGCCAGAAGCTGTTTGACGATGCGTGCCATGTCGCGGTCGAGTACGGTCAGTTTCGTCTCGCTTGGATTGGCCTCATCGATCCAGCCGACGAACGCGTGAAAGCCGTCGCATCTGCCGGCTACAATGAGGGCTACCTCGACAGCATTGCCATTTGTTATCGCGACGAGGTTCTCGGCTGTGGTCCGACCGGCACGGCGATTCGCGAGAGTCGCTGTGTGACGTGCCAAGACGTGTTGGATGACCCGCGGATGGAACCCTGGCGCGCGGCAGCGCTCTCGCGCGGCTATCGTTCCTCCGCAGCGGTACCGATCCGACAGGCTAATCGGATCATCGGCGCATTCATGGTCTACGCCGCGGAGGTTCGACAGTTCGACGCGGAAGAAGAATCACTTTTGGTCGAGATTGGGGGTGCCATCTCTTATGCACTGGATGCCCTTGAACATGAGGCACAACGCCGGCAGGCGGAGGATGAACTGCGTCGACTGAACTTGGAGCTCGAACAGCGCGTCGCTCAGCGCACCGCTGAGCTCAATCAGCTCAACGCCAAACTGCAGGCCAAGAATCAGGAACTCAAGGAGTTCGCCTACTCCGTGTCACACGATCTCAAGGCGCCCTTACGCGGTATCGCCGGTTATGCCAACGAGCTGGAACGCAAGCATCGAGCAGGCCTGAGTGACCGGGCACAATTCTGCCTTACCCAGATTCTTACCGCCACGTCTCACCTCGATCAACTCATCGAAGATCTGCTGCACTACTCACGCCTCGATTCCGAGACGGCAACGGCAATCGACGTGGATCTCAACAGCTTGGTCCAAAGCATCTTGCGTGATCGCGAACTCATCATAACCGAGCAACACGCAGAGATCACGCTAGATATCCCCATTGCAAGCCTTCACGTATGGGAACGTGGACTGGCCCAGGTGCTGACAAACTTGATCGACAATGCGCTCAAGTATAGCCGCAAGTCGCTTCCACCTCGGTTGCGTTTCGCGGCGCGAGAACTCGACCAGGGCTGGCAGCTGTCTCTCAATGACAACGGAATCGGCTTTGATCAGAAGTATCACGATCGAATATTCGGTCTGTTCAACAGGTTAGTGCGAATGGAAGAGTATGAAGGAACCGGAGCAGGGCTGGCTATCGTCAAAAAGGTCGTCGACAAACTGGGGGGTAAGATTTGGGCTCAATCTGCCGTAGGCCAGGGTGCAACGTTCTTCGTGGAGATTCCGAAACCACCCGTTGAAACCAAGAGCCGCGGAGAAAGCTCGAATGGCTAGCGATCTGGAGCAAGGCAAGGTGGGGTTGACCCGATTTGGTACGCCCATTCCGAGTGCGCTACCGATTTTGGTGGTGGAAGACAACCCGATGGATCTGGACTTCATGCTCCAGGCTTTCGAGGAAAACGGCGTGCTCAATCCAGTTCACGTGTGTCGTGACGGTGAGGAGGCACTGGACTACATCGCAAGCCATCCCAAACACGATGACCCCGCTTTGCCCCTGCTTGTTCTGCTCGACCTTCGTCTGCCCAAGGTCGACGGGATCGACGTCCTACGGCTGGCCCGTCAACATCCCATCTGGAGGAAGGTACCATTCGTTGTGCTCACCACCTCGCGCGAGAACACCGATATCTCGAAAGCGTACGAGATCGGGGTCAATTCGTACATCGTGAAGCCCGTCGATTTCGCTGCGTTCGCGGAAGTCGTGCGGCAGATCAAGTTCTATTGGTTGCTGACCAACGAGCCACCGTTTCCCAACTCTGCCGGAGTCTGAGTGGTGCATTCAATGCTGCAGGTTCTCTACGCCGAAGACAATCCGCAAGATGCTGAGCTGACGCGCGCCTATTTTGGAGAATTTGCGCCCGAGTATGTGCTTGAGATTGTCGGCGACGGCCAGACTTGTCTGCGCCGTCTGCAGCAGAATCGCTATGACGTCGTGTTACTCGACCACCGATTGCCAGACATGGATGGCCTCGAGGTCTTGCGCACCCTGGCTCGCGCTGGAGTGCCGTACCCTGTCGTGGTGGTGACCGGCGTAGGCGACGAGGAACTGGTGGTAAAGGCGCTCCGACTCGGAGCGTCCAACTACGTGGCAAAGACAGGCGACTATCTCTCGTCGCTACCAAATTTGTTACGTTCCGTGATTGAAGAGCATGGTTCCAGACAGTCGCTTCTCACGAACCAACCGCAGCGCATTTTGTATGTCGAGCACCATGCCATGGACATCGAGTTGACGCGGCGCTATTTCGCTGAACACGCGCCGCAAGTAGAACTCGACGTCGTGCGCAGTGGTGCGGAGGCTTTGTTACGCCTAGAGCAATCGCCTCGCTACGATGCAGCCCTCATCGATCTTCGAATGTGGGACCAAACAGGCTTGGATCTCGTGCGCGAGGCGAAATCCCGTAGGTTGCCGTTGCCCGCATTTATCATGATCTCTGGCAAGGGCGACGAGGAGGCAGCGATTGCGAGTCTGAAGCTAGGAGCCTCGGACTACGTGATCAAGCGCAAAGATTACCTAGAGCAGCTCATCTACACGGTGGAGCGGGCGGTGGCACATGATCGCCTCAACCGCCTGAGCGAGAACCTCCGGCTAGAGCTGGTCGAGCGAGAACGCACGGAGCAGGAGCTCAGACTCCGAAACGTCATTCTTGCGAGCCAGCAGGAGACATCACCGGACGGAATTCTCGTCGTCGGTGTCGACGGCAGCACACTCTCCTTCAATCGGAAATTCGCGCGAATCTGGGGAATACCGCACCGAGTACTGGAATCCAATTCGAGCGCCAAGACGTTCGAGTGGATGTCCCATCAAGCCGCGGACCCCACGGCCTATCTCTCGTCAATGAGAAGCCTGGTTGACGATCCTGAAAGCCGCAGAATGGACGAGATCACGCTGATGGACGGCAGGGCCTTCGAGCAACACTCAACACCAATGATTGAGCCTAACGGGCAACATCATGGGCGAGTCTGGTACTTTCGTGACATTACCGCCCGCAGGCAGAGCGAAGCCCAAAGGCAAAAGGTAGAAGAGCACTTGCGCGTCACGCAGCGGCTCGAGGCAATCGGCAGCCTTGCGGGTGGAGTAGCGCACGATTTCAATAACCTGCTGACGGTCATGCTTTCTTTCACTGGGTTCGCAATGGAGCTAGCCCTGGACAATGAAGCGTTGATGGCGGATCTTCGAGAGGTTCAGCGGGCCGCCGAACGAGCCGCGGCACTCACGCGCCAGCTGCTGGCATTTGGCCGCAAGCAGGTAATGCGACCCGTACCGCTCGATCTGAATCACGTCGCTGTAGGTCTAGAAAACATGCTACGGCGGATCCTTGGGGAGAGTATCGAGTTCGAGCAATCGTTGACGCCCAATCTGGACTTGGTGCAAGCCGATGTTGGCCAACTCGAACAGGTAATCCTAAACCTGGTAGTCAATGCGCGCGATGCGATGCCGCACGGTGGCAAGGTTACGCTGTCGACGTCTAACGCTCAGCTCAACGAGCGTACGCAAACGCGGCATGGGACCATTGCCCCGGGCGCGTACGTCCAATTGG
>JBLNFG010000467.1:0-3814 GCA_050263495.1 Myxococcales bacterium
GTGTCCTAGTAACACCTGAATAACGCGCAAATCGGTGCCACTTTCGAGTAGATAGGTGGCAAACGAATGGCGCAACGCGTGGGGTGTAACGCGTAAACCAAGCCCACTATCCGCCACAGCCCGATGCAGCACCTTTCGCGCCCAGTTAGGCTCGATCGGCGTGCCGTTGCTGGTAGTGAAGAGATAGGGAGCTGTCGGCTTCTGCTGTTTCCAATACGTCCGTAGGATTCGATGAAGCCTGGGGCTGAGCATGACCAGTCGTTCCTTGTCGCCTTTGCCAATGACGTGGATGACGCCTCGCGCAGCATCAATGTGTCCGACTTGTAGTTTGCACGCTTCACCGATCCGCATACCTGTGCCATAGACGACGGCGAACAGAACGCGATAGATCGGCGACTCAATAGCGCTTAGCAGCAATTCGACCTGCCCAGGACTCAGAACTGTGGGAAGGCGCTGCGGGATCTTGGGCCATGTGATGAACGAGACCATCTCGGGTCGGCCTAGCGTCTTCTTGTAAAGAAACTTCAGCGCAGCGAAGTACTGATGCAGGCGCTGCGGGCCGACGTCCGTCTCGAACGTAAGATAGCGAACCCACTCACGAACGTCCTGTTGACTGAGCTTCGCTGGTGAACGGCGAAAGTACTCTGACAGTTTCTCAATGCAACGGATGTACTCCTGCTGCGTCCGCTCGGCGTAGCCACCCAACTTGAGATCTGCCATCATGTCGTCTCGTAATTTGCTCACGAAGTCCTCCTTGGCCGGCGGCAACCGGCTAAGGAGGCATGCTTCGAAGGCAACTCAGCGTCGCGATCACGTTACAACCTCGCGAAAACGCTTCAAGTTGCGCGATGCCCAAACGGCACGACGTTATCAGGCGCGCCCGTTGTCAGCCGTCACGACCCCCACGCCGTAGGCGTTTCGTTCAACCCGCGGGGACGACGTCGCCCCGATCCTTTAAATCGCGGGTCAGACTCTCTGTTTCTCTCTCCCGTAAGCCCCAACAGAGAGTCCCAATCGACGTTCGCGGCCTCGTCGTTACCGCGCCGCACCAACCAAATCCCTCGAAAAAAGCCGCGTCATGAGCTCCACGTTGGTTTGCGTGGAGCTACGAATGGCACGCCCGGCAGGACTCGAACCTGCGACCAGTGGGTTAGAAACCCACTGCTCTATCCAACTGAGCTACGGGCGCACACGACGTGAAAGCCGGCTAAAGTCGACATGCTTTTGGGCTTTTGTCAAGCATCGGGCCCCACGGTGCGGACATGTCCGGGGAGAACGGGTTCTTTTCGAACGTCGCGGGCTGTCCCGCCGCGCGTGGTCTACGTGCAACGCAGAGTTTGCGTGGGTGGGAGGTGCGCGATTGCATTTCCGCGCCAGAGGTGCTCACGGCTTCAGAATGGGAACCCCTCGTGGCCGCTGCCGGTATCGCCGTCGGCAAAGCTGTGGGAGTACGTCGCGTTGGCGTGCCCCGTGTCGACGGCGGTTTGACCCATGCTTGTCGCGGTTGCCGGCGTGGCCCTGGTCGCTGTCGGTTTGACCTAGGCCCGTTCGCCGTCGCTGGCGTGGGCCCACGTCGACGGTCCCTTTGACGTTCGCCCGTGGACGGGCGTATCGTGACGGGCATGAAGCCCGGCACTCTCTTCACGGTTCTGATCTCCGCAGTGGCACTATGTGTTGGTTGTGGCGGGAGTAACAAGCCTGCTAAGCACGCTCACGACGCAGACCATGAAGGTGAGTCCTCGGAGACGAGTTCGTCGGAAGACGTTGAACCGATCGAAGGTGGCGGACCGCGCGAAGACAAAGACGAGCTATCGGGACCTCGCCAGGAAAAGAAGGTCGACTCCAATAATCCGAAGAACAACCCTGATCCGGAATTCAAAGAGGGTGGTTCCGTCGATGAGGCGATCAACGCCGTGCCTCAAGGTCTACCGCGCGAGAACATCGATCCAGAAGCGCTCAATCAGCCGTTGCTCGAAACCTCCCTCTACGCCGAGTGCAAGTTGTCGCCCAACAATCATTTCGAGATCAAGTTCGCGGTGTGGGACGGACGCATCGTCGGCATGGACATCAAGAGCAAGCCCAAGAATCCCAAGCTCGAAGACTGCGTCAGAAACGCAGCATCCAAAGCCAAGTGGCGTGAAAAGAGCAAGAGCCTCAACATCAGCACCGTGATGTTCTAATCCGCGTTCGGCGGCGCGACTCTCTGCGTTCATCCGGCGAGCGTCGACGACGATGCTCCCCCTGCTAAGCGACAACTGAACGAGCCTGCCGCGCCGGTCCAATACGACACTCGCACTGCTAAGCGACAACTGAACGAGCCTGCCGCGCAGTCATTCGCAGAGGGCGAGCATAGTGTCGGACCGCTCCGCTACGAACGTGAATCAGTACTGCGCCGGACCGAGCGGCACGCGCGCGGCCGGTACAGCACGTAGTGCTACGTAACGACCGCGGGCGAGCACAGCATCGGACCGCTCCGCTACGAACGTGAATCAGTACTGCGCCGGGCAAACAAAAACAAACACGGCAATGCGCGTTTGCTTTGCCGTGTGGTTGCGCTGACACGAAGTCGCCGAGTGTCACTGCGCGTGGGTGTCACTGCGTGCGAGTGAATCAGCCGGGGATCGCCTGCAATACCGTTCGTGCGCTGGCGTTTGTGGTGTCGGATTCGAGTCGCGGCTCGAGCTGTTCCGACGTAAGTCCGAATCGACGTTCGCGCCCCATGTACTGATCGACCGCTGCATGCAGCGTTTCTGGGCGGAAATCGGGCCACATGATGGGCAGGAACAACAGCTCCGCGTACGCGGCCTCGAGCAGCAGAAAATCGCTGATGCGTGACTCACCACTGGTGCGAATGAGTAGGTCGACATCTGGCAGGTCACGGGTGGTCATCGCGCGCCGCACCGTCTGTTCGTCGATGTCTTCCGGATTCAGTTCACCGGCTTTGATCTTTTGTGCGATTGCTTTCGCCGCTATCACGACGTCTTGCCGCGCGCCGTATGACAGCGCCAACGTGAGCGTCATCCGCGTCCCATCGGCGGTTCCGCGAATGAGATCGTTGAGCGCCGTCCTGGTGCGCGGTGGCAGGCGTTCGAGATCGCCAATTACGCGCACGCGAATCCCGTTCTGCCGCAGCTCTGCACGCTCTTTGCGCGCGAAATCGATGAGTAGCGCCATCAGCGCTTCGACCTCGAGCGTCGGGCGAGCCCAGTTGTTCGCGCTAAAGGCGTAGAGCGTGAGGTACTCGATTCCGATGCGCGAAGCCGTCTCCACCGCATGCCGCACGGCTTTGGCCCCCTCACTGTGTCCCGAAATTCGCTGCTTGCCGCGTGCCTTCGCCCAACGGCCATTTCCGTCCATGATGATTGCAACGTGGCGCGGAAGCGCTCTCTGACCGTTATTCACATCCAAGCCTTTCGACAGTCGCCCGAAGCCAGTCACCTTACCGTCGAAGTGGGCTGCACCGGAGCGGGCCAAACTCTGACCCAGACTGACGAAGCAAGCGACGTCGGTGCATGGAGGTTTTGGGGAGAAGCGAGCGGCCTTGTGGCCAAGGGGGGGCAACAGGGTTGGTGGTAACACGGGTGGAAATGCTGGAACTTGCGTCTGAACTCCGACCTGTTGGGACCGGGAGCCGTGTTTTGTTTGGTTGGCGCGGCGCGCAAACGACCCCGAACGCTTACGACGGGTGCGTCCGCGCAGCGAAAAAGCCCACCCTTGGGTCCCCCGACGACAAGGTCTCGCGACGCACTTCGAGACGCGACGCACTTCGAGACGCGACGCACTTCGAGACGCGACGCAGCTCGAGACGCGAGGC
>JBLNFG010000468.1:0-5467 GCA_050263495.1 Myxococcales bacterium
CTCCATGGACGATTCCCACCAACCCCGGGGGAAAGGCTTGGGGCCAAGGCGGGCTGGTGGATGCCCCAAGGCAAGCCACTCTTTTCACCTTCATCGACGATGTCAATGGAGTGAAGGATGCCGCAGTCGTCCTGCGCTCCGACGCCGGACAGCAACGTTTGATACTATCCGATCGCGGTAACTATCCTTCACGCACGGGTGCGCGGCGTAGCGCGAGGTACTTCACGACGGAGCTGCCAACTGGCCTTGGCCACGTCCGGTACTACGTGGAAGCGACGGACGGTCGCGGCAAGTGCTCGCGCGGCTCGGTTGAACAGATCTTCCTACCGTAACAGCGCGATAGGTGGGCTTTCCCGTTCAATCTCTCGGCGCGATCTCAGATCGTTCCACAGTCGTATTACCTCATCGCAAAAGATGCGATTGTTGCGCCGAGCGCTCCAACTGCGCATTCACTGATTACGAAAATCATCGATGCTCATCATCGCAGTTTCGTGCGTGGGCGATGGGAATGGCGCGGGATGCCCTTCCAACAATCCTAGCGCTGAGCCGAGATCTCGCCGCAACAGCGCCTGAAAGGTGCCCGTTGACTGGTAGAGGACGTAGTGGTCTCGCATGAACCTACGTGCGTCCGTCCAATCGTCGAGCGGATCTCTGCCAAGCGTGCGGTAGTAGTCGGAGATGACGATCAGCCCGGGCCGCTTTTGTTCGAGATCATGCAGGAATTGCCGAGCAAAAGGACCGTCCTTGAGACGCGGCGGATCGTAACCGCGGTTGCAGGTATTGGTGTTGGGCGTGGTAACCGTGGTGAGATCCTTATAGACCGGGCCAGGCGCCCACCGTCCGCAATGCTCATAAACGCCCCAAGCACTCCACCCCCAGGCTAACACCGTGTCTTCAGCTCCGAGATGGGGGCTCAAATGCCTGCAAAGCCGTGCCACTTGCTCGTCGCTCTCGTGCAGACGGCTCTGCAACCAGGTGAGGCTCTGCCAATTGCTCCAAGGCGCAAGTACTCCAACGCCAGCGGTGGCCACCAGTTCCAGGTGCCGCACCCTCGCACACCAGTCAATTGCGGCACCAACCAGGCCTGTTGGGCGAGCTACAACGACGGCCAGTGCAGCCCACAGCGGCGCGTTGTCATGCGAGAAGAACCGCAGGGTCAAGCTGATCCCAATCAGCGAGGCCAGAGCAAATACCCACGCCAAATAGTTGAAACGCGAATGGCGTGTACGCGCCGAATTCGCGACCGGCAGAAGCGATACGGCCAGCAACAAGTGGCAAACCGGCAACTGATCTGGGAGGCACGTAAGCCCATTAAGCGTGGCTGGGATACGCCCTCCCGCACCAATGAGAATCGCCGATACGGATTCGTCCGCATACTGACGCACACTGCTGTAACCGCGCAGCACCGCCTCAATGCTGCCACCATGAACGAATGGAATCGCGACAAGCGCGATGGCGAAGAGCGTGCCAACCAAGCCTGAGAATACAGCGCACAGTACTGCGCCCCAAGCGCGTTGCCAGACTAAGGGAGCAAGGGCGGCCGCATATACCAAAGCCGCAGTAGCCGCTGAAGGTCTGATTAGTACGGCAAACGCACCCATCGCGGACGCAGCCACCCACGACCACGCGGCGCGCTTGAGGTCGGGCTGAAGCCGCGCATGAGCGGAAAAGGCCGCGGAAAGCACCAGGGGCAGTGTCATCCAGAAGGAATAGTTGATGTCGCCATCCGCCGCGATCGCGGCTCCCGCGGAGTGCAGCACGACAACCCTGGGTCCCCACTTCGCTCCCCAACAGAGTGCGCCAAACCATCCTGTGGCAGCGGACGTCAGGGCTCCCCAAAGGACTGAAAACCACCACACCGCTTTAAGCCCAGCTAGTGCCAAAAGGGGGGCGAATAGCAGGAAAGCACCGGGCGGCTTGATCTCCACCGAATCGACGTAGGGAAGACGACCGGCGAGCAGCAGTCTGGCGTTGTACGCGATCCCAGCCACGTCGAGGTTCTGAAAGCTGCCAGACGAGATTCCGTGGGCTTGCCACGCCAGATGGAACAGAAGCGCCAGCGCCAGCGCGAACCACCACTCACGGTTTCGTGCGGCGCCACCTGGGCTGATCTCGAATCGGGCTTCGATCGCGCTGTGCGCCCCACTAAATCGATCGGCCCTCATCGCCTTGACCTGCACATTCAACCTCGAAATGCCGCTACGTTACTCGGCTACGAGGTTTCGCAAGAAAGCAGACGAGTGGCAAGCGGCCAAATGACCAACTTGCCACTCCCGGGTGAATAGACTGTGAAGGCTCCCCTGCTAATTTGAGGGAACCACGCGCTCGACGGGGCTTAAGTGCTCTGACGGCGCTGAAACGCGGGAATGTCCCAATCGGTATCGTGGTCAGTTCCAGGGAACGAAATTCGCTCGCGAATCATCGGGCCGTGGTCCTTAGAACCTAAGCCGCTCGCCAGGGACAACGCAGGCCGGCGGCCGCTCGCGGCAACCGCGGCAGGCTCAGTTGCCCTAGGAATTGGAGCCTTTTGTGCCACTGGTGCTGCGAACGCGGGCTGCACCACTGAGGCGCGATTTGCCGCAGGGCGAGCACTCTGACTGGCGTCCAGTGCCGTCTCGTTAGCAAACACGTCAAACCCAGTCGCGATAACCGTTACCTTCACCGCGTCGCCCATCGACTCATCCACGCTGGCGCCGAAAATGATGTTGGCATCTTCGTGCGCTTGTTCCTGAACTAAGCTCGCGGCTTCCTGGATCTCGCGCATCTTCATGTCCGGTCCGCCCACGATATTGATCAAGATCCCCGTGGCGCCGTCTACCGAGATGTCGTCGAGCAATGGCGAGGTTACCGCCTGCTCTGCCGCTAGCCGTGCCCGACCCTCGCCCTTGGCCATGCCGCTCCCCATCAGCGCTCGGCCCATACTACTCATGATCGTCTTCACGTCCGCGAAATCGACGTTGACGATACCGTCGAGAGTGATGAGATCACTGATGCCACGCACCGCGTGATAGAGAACTTCATCCGCTTTTCGGAAGGCCTCCACAAAGGTGAGGTCATCGTCGGCTAAGCCCAATAGCTTCTGATTGGGAATTGTGATCAGTGTGTCTACCTGCTCCGAGAGCATCGCGAGCCCTTGCTCTGCGCGGCGGTTGCGCTGACGCCCTTCGAATTGGAATGGTTTCGTGACCACCCCGACCGTGAGCGCACCCTCTTCACGTGCTAGCTGCGCGATCACGGGGGCAGCTCCAGTACCGGTCCCGCCTCCCATACCAGCGGTCACGAACACCATGTCCGCGCCGGACAGCAGCTCCTTCAGTCGGGTTACGTCTTCGAGTGCCGCCTTGCGACCGCGTTCCGGATCAGCGCCCGCGCCCAGCCCCCGCGTGATATTGGATCCGATCGCCACCTTTTCAGCGGCACAATTCGAGTTCAAGGCCTGCACGTCCGTGTTCACCGTGATGAACTCGACGCCTTCAAGGCCGAAATGGATCATGGTGTTGATAGCGTTGCCGCCAGCTCCACCGACTCCAATTACCTTGATACGAGCCTGATATTGGGGCGTGTCATCCGTGAATTCGATCGAGAAACTCATCGTTGTATCCTCCCGGGTCCGCCCTCGTTGCCGGGGCGTTTCTCGACTCGTTCGGTGTTGGTCGGGGCTGCCTCTTCCCCTGAGATGACCTATTCCTACCGAGCCAAAATCCAATTCGCTTACCTTGCCGATACGGAGCTCAATCGCGCGCTCCGTGGTAACTCTCTAGAATGCGGCCTTAAACCAAGTCCAAAAGCCGCCAGTCTTCCGAGGAGTAATGGCTTCTACCGCCGACTCTTCGTCACGCGGCAACCGCGAAGCACCCTCGCGACCTCGCGCCTCGTTCAACTGCTTCTTGCCGAACCGCACCAGCCCAACCCCTGCCGAGTATTGCGGCCCCTGAACGAGCTGATGCATCCCCTCTAGTCCAATGGGGAATCCGAGTCGCACTGGCATGCCGAGCACCTCTTCGGCACATTCGACCATGCCCTCCATCAACGCCTGACCGCCAGTGAGCACGCACCCGGAGTTGATCTGCTCGATCAATCCAGTCTCTTCCATACGCTGGCGCGCCGCGGTCAAAATCTCTTCCACGCGCGGCTCAATGATGTCACTGAGCAAGCGCCGTGGGACCCTTCGCGGGGCATGGCCGCCCACGCCTGGAACTTCGATTTCTTCGTCGTCTGCGATCATGCGGCTGAGTGCGCACCCGTAGTTGCGCTTCAATCGTTCTGCCTCCGCAACCGGAGTGCGAAGGCCCGCCGCAACATCGCTACTGACGTTGTTGCCGCCTGCCGGTATGACCGTCACGTAGGAGACCCCGCCGTCCATATACAAGACCACGTCGGTCGTGCCACCCCCGATGTCGATCACCGCAACGCCAATCTCTTTCTCGTCGTCGCTCACCACCGCATCGGCGCTTGCCAACGGTTGCAGAACGACGCTGGCAACATTGAGGCCGCATCGTTCGACACAACGGGTCACGTTTTGCACACACGACGTAGCGGCAGTGATCAAGTTCACGCGCGCTTGCAGGCGTACTCCGCTCATCCCAATTGGATCACGAATGCCGTCTTGGTTGTCGACCACGTACTCCCGAGGCAGCGCGTGCAGGATCATTCGATCCGCGTCCACGGGGATGGCGCGCGCTCCTTCCAACACTCTATCGAGATCGGACGGGCGCACCTCGCGCCCTGAGATGGCGCATATTCCGTCGGAGGAAAGACTCCGTACGTGACTGCCCGCGACCCCTGCATATACGGTGGAGATCTCGACACCAGCCATGGTCTGCGCGGCTTCGATGGCTTCGCGAATCGAGCGTACGGTCCACTCGATATTGCTAACCACACCCTTTCTCAATCCTCGGCACGCGACGTTGCCTACGCCAAGTATCTCGATTCCGTCTGCGTCAACCTCGGCAACCACGGCGGATACCTTGGTGCTGCCCAAGTCGAGCCCAACGACAATCTCTGGGGTGGCAGGGGTGGCTTTCGTCATGATGAATCCGCGGCAACAGGCAGAAATACTCGGAAGGGTCGCTGCGTTGGGCGACGCTGCCATGGCCCGATCGATCTGGCCAACTTTAGCGCAAACTGTTGGGCGCCCTAGCCAGGAGGTGTCCCGGGTTTCCAGTCTGCTGCGCAGCCAGATCCTCCGGCTGCAGCGCGCGGCCTCGTCGCTGCGCTCCTCAAAGTAGTGATGATGCCCCCATCCGCCCGGACGCGCGCTGCGCGCGACGCCCGGTCGACTTTCCCCCAAAGCCATGCTCGCGCTGCGCGTGGCAGGGGGAAGTTTCGAAAACTGACGGGCAAGAGCCGCCGCTCCTCCCATTCGCGCGCAGTAGCTTGGCTGCGAGCACGAATTTGGGAGGAGCAAGCACTCGCGGAGCGAGTGCGGTGGTGGGCAGCAAAACACTTGCCGCCTGCGGCGCATGCC
>JBLNFG010000469.1:0-12079 GCA_050263495.1 Myxococcales bacterium
CGGGCAATGTTGCACGCCTTCGAGGCCAATCCCCGGGACATGGCACTCTGCGATGCGCTAGAGGGCAGGCACCAAGCGCGCGGTGATCTGGCGTCAGCAGCGAACGTGCTGGATCGCGCGGCGCGGGCGCGCCCAGATGACCTTTCCTTGGCATTGCGATTGAGCCAGACATTCCGCTTGGCTGGTCAGCTAGAGGACGCACTTGCGGTAGTTGAAGGCCTTTTCGCGTTTGGCGCCGATAGTCCTCAGCTGCACCGTGAGCGCGGCAAGATTCTCTCGGGACTCGGCAGACACGAGGACGCATTGATGGACCTCGAAGCAGGGGCGCCCAACGAAGCAGACGGTGCGCAGGCGCTGCTGGACGCCATCCATGCAGCGCGGCCCACAGCGCCAGTGGATTGGCACTTTCAACTTGGGTTGCGCGAGGTGTCGTTGCTCGAGCAGCTAGGTCAGCTCGATGAGGCCCGTCGTTTGCTCGACGATCTAGACCATCAGCATCCGAATCATGTGGCCGTTCTGAGTGCGAAGGCACGGCTCGCCGCGAGTTCTGGTGACCTATCCGGTGCGGTAGACGCCTACGTCGGCCTGGCGGAGGTGGTGGACGGCGAAGAGCTGATAGGCTTGGTTATCGAGTTGGGGCATGCCTGCGAGCAACTCGGAACGCCGGAACGGGCACGTTCAGCACTGGAACGCGCACTCTCGCTCCAGCCGAATCATTCGGAGTTGCGAGCCCGTTTAGCCGATATCTATCGCACGTTAGGCGCGACCCGCGAGCTCGCGGGTCTGATACTGGACGATGTTCGACAGATCGAAGATCTCACAATGCGTCAGACGAGGCTACTCGAGGTGGCGGAGATGCTCGCTGGCCCGAATGGTGACCCAATCTTGGCGGAGAGCGTCCTAGAGGAAGCCCGACAACTCGGGCCAGAGAACATGGAGATCGTGATTCTGCTAGCGCGCGCACGCGCTAAGGCAGGGCGCGTCGATGACGCCGTTAGCCTGCTGAACGAACTTGTGGCTTCTCAGCGCGGACGGCGCTCGAGGACGTTGGCGCGCGTTTACCAAGAACTCAGCAGCATTCAGCTAGAAGAGGGGTTCCTCACGGATGCGTTCGAGTACCTAAGCAAGGCCGCCGAGATGGATATCCGCAACGGAAACCTGGCCATGAGCCTCGCGAAACTTGCGCTAGAGCTCGACGAACGGGAGATGGCGATCAAGACCTTCGGTCGTGCTGCGCTGATGAAGATTATTGAAGGAGAGGGGGAAAACGCCGAAGGGATCAGCCGAGCGGATCGCGCCGATGCCAACTACCATCTGGCCGTGTTCGCCCGAGATTCCGGCGATCTGCGCAAAGCGCGGATGCTCATTACCAAGACCCTCGGGGATAACCCCCAGCACGAAGGGGCTCGTACGCTCATGAGTGAGATTGGATAGCTCGTTCTTGCCTGCGTGCCTGACCCGCGGACTGTCCACCTCACTTTTATGAGCCAGATCGGCTCGCTCTTACCTGCGTGCCTGACCCGCGGAGCTGTCCACCCCGCGATCGAGCCAACGGAGCGCGGATTCGTACATCCCGGGCATGCGTTCCAGCGCCACCTCGTGCGCAAGCGCTCCTGGCGTTTGGATGCGCAACGGGACCCCTTGCTTCTCAAGCCAGCCAGCGACCGTCCTCGTGTCGTCAACCACCATGTCCATCCCACCCGTGATCAGGACCACTCGGCGCACCTTGGACTTTGCGTCCTTGAGCGCTTCCAGTCCGGAACCACCCCAGTAGGACACATCCGCCCCGAGGATTAGCCAGCGATTGAACGTTCGAGGCTGACGCACGCCGACGTTCATCGCCACGTACGCGCCCTCGCTGAACCCCACGAGCGTGTTCCCATAGAGTTGTACCCGCCGACCATAGAGATTGCGTAAGGCTTGGATCGATCCCATGACCGCGTGTTGTCCCGACACCCAATTGTTGTTCCAGGACCGTCCCGCATTGTGGGGCGTCGGGCCGCTTGGACACAGTAACCAGCCAAATCGACGGGCTACACGCGACCAGCGTCGACAATCGGCTTGAGCGTCACCGCCGCGGCCGTGCAGGTAGACGACGAGCGGTCGCATCGACATGCGCCCTGCACCAGTGGGTTCGTAATAGTAGACGGGGCCCGCTCCCGGCACCTCCAATTCCTTCATGGAATTCGGATTGGTGTTGTTGCGCCGCGCCGGTCCGTCATCGTCGTCGCTTGGCGGTGGCCCAAGCTCGATGATTGGGTCGTCATCTCCGTTCGGAATAACGAGCTCTTGCCCTAGTTTCAGCTTCTCGTTTCGGCGAATGCCGTTCGCCCCACAGATGCTTTCAATCTTCAGATGATAGCGCTTCGCGATTTTTCCAAGCGTCTGACCATCTGCAACGGCATGCGTTCGATGCTCGCCGCCTGCCGCCTTCGCCTTGCGGGGGGCGCTCTGAGGAGCGTCAGTACCGCGCTCCACCTTCTCACCTTTCTCAACTTTGGGCACTGACGTGTGACTTGGGTCGCGGCTCGAGTCGCTTGTGCTGGGGCGCACCGGTGCGGGCGCTGGCGGAACCTCCGGAGCCGTGTTGTCTTCTACAGGCTCGGTTGAAGCAATAGGGGCTGGCGGCGGCTCCGCGGGCGAGTTGTCGCCCTCTGTGGATTCCGTGATCGCCCGTTCTGGAGCATTCGACGAAACCGCGGGTTCTGCGACGGGTCGTTCCGCATCGCCCGGGGGTGCCTTTGCAGAATTGGAGGCTCGCTTGGTGCGAGCAACCTCACCAGGACTTGGGACGAGCAGTCTCTGCCCAATCTTCAGACGTGAACCGCTCGGCAGCTGGTTGGCTGCTCGAAGTTCGTCCACCGTGATTCCGTATCGTCGTGCGATGGCACCCAGGGTTTGACCGTCAACGACCGTATGAATGCGTTGAGCGGGAATGGCCGTTACCGCGGTCGACAAAACCAAACAACAAACACTCAGCAGGCGACCAACGTGGCGCATGATGCGCGGGGCCTAGCACACTTCACGATTAATAGGCAATTTTGGCTCATCTGACGGATGGTCAGTCGAATCGGACCGGCCTCACAGGGGGGCGGAGAGAGCTCTCCCGGCCGCTAGCGTGCAAACGAGCGGGTTGTTGACCTTGCAGGTCGACGAGGAGAACGTGGTCCTTCTTTCAGGTGCCAGCATGCCCGCTAATGATGCGCCGGCAGAACGAGCCCGAGGATCGCAAGCAAGCCGCCTCCAACCGCAATACAGAAGACGTGCCAGAGAACGGTATCGCGACGGTGCGGCCGATTCAGCTCGGGCATTAGGTCAACTGCGCCCAAGTAGATGAAATTGCCAGCCGCAAACGCTACGAGGAAGGTCAAATCGAGAGACACGAACTGCGCAACCAAGTAAGACACAAGGCCGCCCACCAGGAAGGGCAGGGCAGACAGCAAGTTGAGCAAGAGCGCGCGGCGAGGTGCCAAGCCACCGTGGACTAGCGCGCCAAAGTCACCAAGTTCGTGCGGGATTTCGTGGGCGGCCGCCGCAAGCCAAGTCATCAATCCTACGCGCGTACTCACGGTAAACGCTGCGCCAACGGCCATGCCTCCGACCAGCTTGTGTAAGCCGTCGCCAAGCAGTACCAGAACCGTGAGCGGGTGGTGGTGATGACCGTGCGAGTCGTCCTTCCCGTGGTGCCAGTGGAGGAGTTGCTCGAGCCCAAAAAAGCTCACAAAGCCGATGGTGGCCCAGCCGTGCGCCGCCTCAGCATCCATTCGTTCAGCGGCCGCCGGGAGCATGTGCAGCAGCGCTCCGCCGATCAGAGACCCTGCGGAGAGAGCCACCAGAGGCAATACCAGTCGCTTGAGCCGCTCTTCTGACAAGAGCATCGTAAAGGCGCCGCTGAGCGCGAACAAGGCCATCACGATACCGCTGAAGATTATCCAAGCTAACGTGGACACGACTTGGGCGCCTTGTTACCACGCGCCACAGCAAGAAGTAGTGCTGTTGGCGAATCTCATGCTGTCTGAGTCACAGGCCGGGCCATTGCCGCTGCCGCTCGAGACGAGCGCCCCCATCATTGCGCTGCGAGAGGAACGCCCCGATTCGTTGCTATCGGGGCTAGCCAACGCTCGCCCGCTGGAGTGAAACTGTGCCTCGTGAGCCACTCTGCGCACGACTCCCACACACCCGCGACCGATGCAACCCCGCGTCATCGAGTGCGGCACTTCACGATGATCCGCGACTTTGCCTTTGCCGACGTGATCACGCTGGCAAACGGTTGCGCCGGAATTCTCGCCACCTTGTCCTCGCAGCAGTACCTCGTCGACCACGATCTGAACTGGATCTGGGCCGCGATCGTGCTTCTGCCGCTGGCGGGCATCTTCGACTATCTCGACGGCAGAGTTGCACGTTGGCGGCGACGGCATTCGGCCTTGGGTGCTCAGCTTGATTCCTTGGCTGATCTGATAAGCTTCGGAGTTGCCCCGGCAGTTCTCGGTTTCGCGCTCGGATTACGCGGCGGGTGGGACGTCGTCATTCTCGTCTATTTCGTGGCATGCGGCTTGAGCCGATTGGCACGCTACAACGTGACCGCGGCCGCACTGGCCGATGAGCAAGGAAAAGTGAAGTACTTCGAAGGTACGCCTATCCCCACGAGCATTGCTATCGTCCTCGTTTGGGCTTGGTTTGTGCGCACTGGCCAGATCGAAGCCGACTTGCCCGGCGGCAAGAATCAGATCTTGTCCCTGATCCTGCATCCACTCTCTCTCGTGTACTTGCTCAGCGGCAGCGCCATGATCTCGAAGACGCTCCGAATCCCGAAGTTCTGACGACTAGTTCGAACTCGGAGCGACGACGCGACGAGACATCACCCATTCGCTGCTCGGCGCCCAATCGCTCGGGATTCCCGAAGTTCTGACGACTCGTGCAAACACGGAGCGACGTCGCGACGAGACATCACCTATTCACTGCTCGGCGCCAAATCGCTCCGAATCCGAAGTCCTCAGCCAATTCGAACTCAGAGCGACGTCGCGACGAACCGTTCAGTTATTTCGCACCAGCACACGCGCCATCTCGAAGCTGGCAACGTTTCGCCTTCTTGCACACAGTAGACTGGGCGCAATCAGCGTTTGAGCCCACGATGCATTGCCCTTCCTTGAAGGTGCAGGCGCCATCGAGTTGGCAGCGTGCCGACTTCTTGCAGTCAGCGGCGCTCTTAGCGGCGCAAGCGCCATCTTTCACGCTGCAACGCCCACTCGTACGGCAAGCTTGCGAGTCCTTGCAGCCAGCTTCTGTGGCGACGCAACTCGAATTCTCGGCCTTGCACTTCGCGTCCTCTTTGCAGGCAACGCTCTTGGCGCAGTCGTCGTCGCTGGCGGCGACACATCGGCCGTCCTGCGCTGTGCACAGGCCATTCTTCTTGCAGGTACTGTCTGGATCCGGCTTAGCCTCAGTCGATCGGGTGCAATGGTAGTTCGAGACCGCTCGGCATTCGCCCCCCTTCATGACACAGCGCCCGTCCACCGGACACGATGCGGAGCAGGATGGATCCATTACCTTTCCGAGTTCGACGCACACCCCCTGGAACGCGTCGCAAAGCGAGTTCTTGACGCAGCCCTCGGAGGCGCGGCAGCCGTCGTCGTTCGCCGCCACACAAGCACCCTCTTTCTGAGAGCATTTACCTTCGAGCTTGCATGCCTTCGAGATTTGGCAATCGGAGTCCGCGCCCACCTTGCATGCGCCTTCCGGTGTCGCCGTGCACTTGCCGTGGGTCTTGCATTCTTCGGTCTCTTTGCACGCGTCCTTCTTCTCGCACGCGCTGATGGTGGCGAGTAGAGCCGAGGCTGCAATGACGATTCCGAGTAGTCGAGCGAAACGGATCATGGTTGGTTCTCCCGAGCGCAATCGACGGTGGCCATACGGGGGCAGCGTCGGAATTGCATCCTAACCGGGCTCTGGTCAAAACCCAACGCTAACCATCGAACCTGGCTCGAAGTGCCACGCGATCGACCTTTCCTGTAGGTAAGCAGGGTAGCTCGTCGAGTCGGAGCCAGCGTTTAGGACGTTTGAAAGGCGCCAGCCGTTCCGATAACCGGTGCTGGATCGCCTCTAGTAATAGCGTCCAGTCAGCAGAGGGATCGACCACGACTGCCGCAGCAACAATCTGACCCCATTGTTCGCTCGGCAGCGCTACGACGGATGCGCTCTGGACTAGCGGCTGGTCCAGTATCGCGGCCTCGACCTCGAGCGTAGACACTTTCTCGCCGCCCGTAACAACCCAGTCGTCACTGCGCCCAAGCGGCACGAGCCGAGCGGCCTTATCGAAGTAGCCTAAATCGCTGGTCTTGAACCACCCATCGGAATCCAGCGTAGGTCCAAGATCGGGAAGGTAGCCGTCGAAGAGCTGCGGGCCCCGAATGCAGATGGCGTTCTCATCTATTTTGACTTCAGCACCGGGTAACAAGACGCCAGCATCTTCCGACGCGAATTCCAAGAGCAAATCAGACAGTGGCTGGGTTGTGATCTGTGCGCAGGCTTCGCTCAACCCATAGGTGAGCAACACCGGTAAGCCGCGGGCTCGGGCGCGACGTAACAACAATCCAGGGGTTCGCGCTCCACCCACCAGAATGGCCCGCAGCCGTAATCGCTCAGAATCGAGCGGGTGCGCCATCAATCGCTCGAGTTGGGTCGGCACGAAGGAAGCCAACGAGACGGACTGGCGTTCGAGCACTTCCGCGAGTTCGCTCGCCGTGGCCCCTGGCTCACCGAGTACCACCGCTGCTTCGGCGGCAAGGCAGCGCAACAGAATCATGAAGCCGCCGATATGGGCCAGGCCCAGCGAGAGCAGCCAACGGTCACCAGGTTTCATCGCGAGGTGCGCAACCGACGATAGCGCGGCAGCTTCCAGCGCAGCACGGGAGAGTCGCACTAGCTTTGCGGACCCGGAACTACCACTCGTCGCAATCAGCAACTGCGCCCTGACTGCGACGCTCGGAACTTGCGGCGTCGAGGTCGGTCCGAATGGATCTGCCAATTCGTGCACCGAGGATTCGGATACCTCCACGAAGCGCGCGCCAGCTAGCTGAATCAGTCGCGACTGCTCGATGCGGGTCAAGCGGGGATGCAGCGGAAGCACGGCAATGTGCCGCTCGAGGAGAGCGTGCACCAGCGCCACCGTCATCGCGTCGTTTCTGGCGACGAACGCAATTGGCCCCGTCGCGCGTGTGCCAAGTTGGAGTTCGGCCGCTACTATTTCGGCTTTCTCATAGAGTTCGGCAAAACTAAGCGTAAGACCATCGCCAATGAGGGCCGCCCGATGCGGGCTCCGCGCGACCACCGCGGACAGGGTCAACACGGCGCGCACTCGGACAAGGGGAGTCCCGCCTGCGCCACCAACCTCAAATGCCCAGCTCCCAAACCCGACACGCGCCGTTCGGGAGAGAGTAATAGCCCCGGGTGCGGAGCGAGTCCGTGCGCCCGGGTCGGAGTGCCGACTGCCAACGCCAGACTCGAGGCAATTGCATGCCCAATCGGTCCATCAAAGAGGTGGGTGATCACGACATCGAGCCCCAGGTTTTCTGCGCAATGGGCGAGGGCGAGGGCGGAAGACAGGCCCACGAGCGCCGGCTTTATCACGACCGCGCGGATGTTGAGGCGGGACAGGTGTGGCGTGAGTCTTTCGAGGGCCTGTGCGTCGCGCAGTGACTCATCGATCGCCAGGGGTACCGGACAGAATTCGAGAGCAATCAGTTCTTCGAGGGACACAGGCTCCTCAACGAATTCTGGCTGCAGGCACTGCATGCTAACGAGCAGCCCCGCCAGGTCTGATTTGGAGCATGACTGGTTCGGATCCAGCCGGAGCTTGATCGAGAACCCGATTCGCTCGCGCAAAACGCGTAGGTCGTCCAATTCGCGATCGAAGCCCCGCCCCAAACCAAGCTTGACCTTCACCGTGTTGTAACCGCGCCCTGTCGCGTGTCGTGCCGCACCCAGCAGGCTGGGAAGGTCATTGCTAGCAAGCAGCTTCGAGAGACTCAATTCTTGATGGGCCTCGGTTCGAGCGGCCATGATTGCTAATAGGCTTGCTGCCGGCAAATTGAAGCGCCGCGCGCAGAGGTCGACGAGCGCCCCCTCCAGTGCAAACCGAACGGACGGCAACTGGCACGCCATTCGACTGGTCACCTGTGTAACGAATTCGTTGCACTCAATCGGCTGAAGGGGCCATGAAACGTCGAATTCCTCGAGCTGATGTAGCTCGGCTGCAACGTGCTCGATGCGTTCCGCGGAGTAGTTCGGCAAGGGGCTGGCCTCGCCAACCCCCATGCTTCCATCGGCTGCGCTCAGCTCCAGTTCGAACCCTTGACGAAAACAGGTACGGTGGCCACTGCCACCTACGGCGTCACTGAGCCAAGCCGAAACCGGGCGCACCCTGGGGCAAATTCGTGTCGTCATGCCCGAACCCAAAGACCGATTGCGTAGAGCACCGAGAACACCAACAATTGCCGAGCAGCAGCGGCCAGTAGTTGATTCATTGCTCGCCCGCGAATCGTTCGCAGCTTCAGCCACCAAATGAGCGAGAGCGGCGCTGCCAGTGCGGTGAGTAGTACCGGCCAGGGATCCCCGTAGCGAAACCAAAAATAGAGGGGCCCAAGTTGAGCAACCAATGAGAGTCCCGCCGCTTGCGAAAGCGCGAACCGCTCTCCGAACCGAACGGCTAAGGTGCGTTTACCAGTGCGCGCATCCTCTGGCAGGTCGCGAAGATTGTTCACCACCAAGATGTTCGCGCAGAGGGCACCCGCTGAGACGCTCGCCCAGAACGCATCGACCGTGGCCACACCGGCAACGGCGTACTCGGTGCCGACCACGGCGACAGGACCGAAGAACACAAAAACAAACAGGTCACCCAAACCGTGATACCCGAGAGGGAACGGCCCGGCAGTGTAGGCAACGGCGGCAATCATTGCCGAGATCCCTACGACGAGCAGGGGCCATCCCGCTCTCCACACCAGGTAGCTACCGACCAACACACACCCCAACAACACGATGACAAGCCCTGCGCGGGCTTGCCTTGGTGTCAGTAAACCCGAGTGCACAGCCCTTACTGGTCCCAGTCGTTGGCCCGTGTCTTTGCCGTGCTCGAAGTCGAAGACATCGTTCGCCAAGTTGGAGGCAATCTGGAGCAACAGTGCTCCTGCCAGCGCGCATACCAGTGGAAGAGCCTGCAACGCTGCCGCGCGATGAGCCAGAGCTGCGCCGACCACGACGGGCGCCACGGCAGCGGGCAGGGTTTTGGGGCGGATTGCGATCAACCAGGTTCGCACCCAGCCGGGATGACTGGCCCGAAGAATCGGGGCGGGCTCGACAATCACGGAAACCGCGGGAACCGCTTGAAGTTGGGTTGGCGCTTTTCGAGGAATGCTTGTTTGCCCTCCTTGCCTTCCTCGCTGAGATAGTAAAGAAGGGTGGCATTGCCGGCGAGCTCTTGCAGGCCGGCTTGTCCATCGCAGTCGGCGTTTAGCGCCGCCTTGAGGCAACGCAGCGCCAACGGACTATTCGCTAGAATTTCCCGGCACCATTGCACCGTTTCCTCTTCGAGCCGGTCCAAGGGAACTACCTGGTTCACGAGCCCCATCTGGAGCGCCTGCTGGGCGTCGTACTGCCGACACAGGAACCAGATCTCACGAGCTTTCTTCTGCCCTACCAGCCTCGCCATGTACGAAGCCCCATAGCCGCCATCGAAACTACCAACCTTGGGACCTGTCTGCCCAAACCGAGCGTTCTCGGCTGCAATGGTCAGATCGCACAGCATGTGCAGCACGTGGCCGCCGCCGATTGCATAGCCTGCCACCATGGCGATCACCGGTTTGGGGAGCGTGCGGATCATTCGCTGCAGGTCCAGCACATTCAAGCGCGGGATCCCCTTTTCATCGACGTAGCCGCCCGTGCCGCGGATCTTCTGATCCCCGCCGGAGCAAAATGCTAGCTCGCCAGCCCCGGTAAGGATAACGACGCCTATTTTTTCGTCATCCCGCGCGTCCGTGAACGCGTGCATCATTTCGGTGACCGTCTTCGGTCGAAATGCATTCCTAACTTTGGGTCGATTGATGGTGATCTTGGCGATCCCCTCCTCACACTTCTCGTACAGGATATCTTCGTATTGGGCTGCTGGCTCCCATTGCACACAACTAGTCACGGCATTCCCTCCTCGATGATTCGACCCACCACTTCTGGCGCCTCGAGCAAGAGCTGGTGAGAGACCCCCTCTACCACGACACAACGACCGTCGGGCACTTCGGACTCGAGTTGCCTGGACAAAGTGACGAACTTCTCGTCGAGTGCACCAGCCATGAGTGTCACCGGGACGCTCAACTGACGGATCTCTCGCGCATAGCTGGCTTGATTGCCCAGCCCGAGCCGTCGTATGGCGGCCGCCAACCCAGCGGGGTTGTGGTGCATGCGTCGGTTGTGTTCCTCAGTGATTACCTCTCGCGGTAGCCGTTCCATTCCGCGAAAAATCAGCTGCTTTGACCAGCTCTCAAGGAAGGAATGCAACCCACTTGTTTCGAGCATCTGTGCCCAACCCTCGTCCGCCTGGATTCGGCTCGCGCGTTCGGCCGGGGTATCAAGCCCGCGGCGCGACGACACCAGGACCAGACGATTCACCAGGTCTGGGCGAAGGATGCCGACTCCAAGTGCAAGTCGCCCGCCCATCGAATAGCCAACGAGTTCGACGCGGCCAACTCCTGCCTGCTCGATGATTCCCGCAAGTCGCACTACTTCCTCGTCGAAATCTGGCCGCGACGGATGTTCGGGCCCTTTACCCTCGTGGTAAGAGAGGGTCGGAGTGAGCACTCGCGTACCCGGGCGAAGGTGGTCTCTGACGCGATCGAACGACCACGCTCCGCCCAAGAAACCGTGGAGCATCACCACCACTAGACTCATTGCGCGCCGAGCCGTTCCACAGCGGCGTGTACCTCGGCAACGAGACGCTCAGCCTGCTTTTTCGCCGAATCCTGTTCGACCATCACCTCTACGAGAGTTGCTCCGAGACGCCGGTGCGCCGCATGAATAGCCTGTTCGAGGGAGCTGGCCGTCGCTGCGCGAACATGCACAATCCCAAAGAGCGCAGCAGCGTGCGCAAGGTCGAAGCCTTGAGGAGTGGTCCAATACGGCAGGGTTGATGGATCCACCGCACTCGCCACCGGGAGTTGCTCAAAAATCCGCCCTCCACCGTTGTTCAACACGATGATCACGAACGGCACTGGCGCGCGCGAAGCCGCCCACAATCCACCCACGTCGTGGAGCAGGCTAATGTCGCCCAGCACCAGAGTGGTCGGCATATCGCCTGCAAGTGCAAACCCGGCCCCGGTTGACACCACGCCATCGATGCCGCTCGCGCCGCGCAGCGCCTCGGCCTTGATCGCCGGAGTACGCCGGGTGGCTACTAAATCGATCTGGCGAACAGAGAGACTGTTCCCGATTACCAGCCGTGAGTTCGTTGGCAGAGCGTTGAGCAGTACATGCACTGCAACCAGTTCACCGAGGGCCCCACTGCAGTCCCGCTTCGACGCCTCGAGCCAGGAGTCCACCCCTTCTTCAACCGCACTCGCCACGTTCTGCCAAGGTTTGTGTTCGTTGCTGGAGCAAGCCCCTGACTCTTCCCAATGCGAAAGGGCTCGCGCAAGGGTGTCATTCGGTTCCGAGTTGCCAACGAACTCTGCCATGCCCGACGGATCGGGCCAGCCGCGCCGCGCGAGTACGATCACGTGCGGTGTGGCTCGAAGGGGGTAGGGCGAGGTTAGCCAGCGCTCGAATGCAGCGCTAAGCAAAGGACGACCAATCTGAATCACGATCTCCGGAGCGACGCCGTCCAACCATCCCGGGATCCGTAGCAGGGGCTCGAAGGGCGCTAAAAGGAACGGCTTCAGCGCGGCCGGGGCTTCGAGGCGCAGCGGATTGCAGGCGTCAACCAACACCGGGTACCCCGTCGCTTGAGCAAATCGCGCCAGCAGCAATGGATCCAACTCCCCGCGTTGGGGCTCGAATCCACACGTGATGAGGCCACGCCGATACTTGGGGAGAGCAAACC
>JBLNFG010000470.1:0-7438 GCA_050263495.1 Myxococcales bacterium
TGGTCTGGGCCGCCAGAGATCTTTGGACCGCGCAGCGACGATATCGCCGAGTCCGGAGACTACAACTCCTTCGACGGCCCTTTGGTGAACATCGCCGAAGGAATGACGATTCGCCAGTACGAACTCGTTCGTGAGCTCGGACGCGGCGGTATGGGTGTCGTGTTCTTGGCGCGCGACACCAAGCTTGGGCGTCGTGTGGCGATCAAGTTCATGCAGGTGCGTCACCCTGAGCTCACGCGCCGCTTCATCAAAGAAGCGCAGGTTACTGCGCGTTGCATGCACGAGAACATCGTGGTCATCCATGAAGCGGGTGAGTACGAGGGCGCGCCATTCATGGTGCTCGAATACGTCGAAGGCGAGGCGCTTTCGGTCATGCGCGGTAAGGCGCAACCAATGACGCGTGTCGTCGAGATCATCGCGGCGGTCGTTCGCGCTCTTGCTCGAGCCCACGACGAAGGGATCGTGCATCGTGATCTCAAGCCCGAGAACGTCCTACTGGGCAGTGCCGGTACGATCAAGGTCCTCGACTTCGGAATTGCGAAGCTACTCGAACACGCACCCGCTGGCCCAAGCGGTCCGGTGAGTCTCAATCAGACGCTGCTCAATCGCGGTGGTGGCGGTGGACAGAAGACGGGCATCATCGGCACTATCGATTACATGTCGCCCGAGCAATGGGGCGCCTTCCCTGAGATCGATCACCGCACCGACATCTGGTCGGTAGGCGTGATGCTGTACGAGTTCCTCTCTGGAACCCACCCTTTGGCAGGGCGCGATCGATTGGGCATGTGGGTGATGCAGCTCGACGCGCCCGTGCCTTCTCTAGGTAAAGTGGCGCGCGATCTGCCTCCAGAGTTGATTCGCGTCGTCGATACGTGTCTGAATAAACACCCCGATCAACGCTACGCGAACGCTCGCGATCTCTTGAAGGCGCTCGAGCCCTTCCTACCGGGTCGCTATCAAGCGGGTTTGGCGAAGACCGAAACAGGTCCGTATGCGGGCCTGCGTACCTTCCAAGAGGAGGACGCTGGTCGATTCTTTGGACGCAATACCGAGCGTGCCGAGTTACTCGCTCGGTTGCGCGATACGGCGCTGCTCGCCGTGGTGGGTCCGTCGGGTGTCGGCAAATCGTCGTTCATTCGCGCGGGCGTCATCCCCGCGTTGAAGAGCGCTGAGGGATGGGACGTATTTACGATTCGTCCAGGGCGTCACCCGATGCAAGCGCTCGCCGAGCTGTGTGTGCAGCTGCTCGATCCGAGAACGGGCGAAGCAGCTCACCCTGGCATCGAGAACATCATTCGCTCGAAGCTGATTGTGGAACCGGGTGTCTTTGGCAATCTCATTCGAGAGTACTGTCGGCGCCAGCAGAAGCGTCTGCTCTTGCTGGTCGATCAGTTCGAGGAACTGTACACGCTCTCCCCGCATCACCTCGAGCGCAAAGCCCTGACTTCTTGTTTGTGCGCCGCGGCAGACGACATTACCTCGCCAGCACGAGTGATTATCACCATTCGTGCCGACTTCCTGGGTCGCGTCGCGGAGGACGCGCAGTTCATGAACGAGATGCGCAAGGGCCTATTCTTCCTAGGGCCGCCCAGCATGGAGGGTCTGCGTGAAGCCTTGGTGCAGCCCGCGGAAGCCGTGGGATATCGCTTCGAAACCGAGGCGATGATCAACGAGATGGTTCGGTTTCTCGAAGCCTCGCCCAACGGCTTGCCACTCCTACAATTTGCTGCGTCTCAGCTGTGGGAGGCGCGCGACCCCGTCAAACGGTTACTCACCGATCTGAGTTACCGCGGCATCGGCGGCGTTGCGGGTGCGTTGGTGAGCCACGCCGATCGCGTGATCTCCGTGCTCTCGACGGAGCAACAAACCCTCTGTCGCCGACTGTTCTCGCACCTCGTCACGCCCGAGCGTACCCGCGCGATTCGAAGCCTGACGGAGCTCAAAGAACTACTCGGCGAAGGTGCGGATCTGAAGGATCTCATCGACGAACTCGTCGACTCACGGCTGCTCGTGGTTCAGACGCACAGCAACGACGCGGCCGTCGAAATCGTACATGAGTCGTTGATCATTACCTGGCCGACCCTGCGCCGATGGCTCGACGCGAGCCACGAAGACAGCCTGTTCTTGGATCAACTCCTGGCGGCCGCAAACCAGTGGAACCAGAACAACAAAGCGCCAGGGCTACTGTGGAGCGGCGAAATGGTTTCGGAGCTGCACCGCTTTCAGCGTCGCTATCAAGGCAAGTTGCCCTTGGTCGCGGAGGCGTTTGCCGCGGCGATCGATCGGCAGGCGATCAGTCGAACGCGGCTCAAGCGCGGGCTCGCGGTAGGTGGCGTGCTGACGGCGGCCGGGCTACTGGCAGCCGCGGCTGTGGCGCTGGTCGTGATCAGCGGCGCGAGGGCGACTGCGGTGGCGAATGAGCAACGTGCGATCGCGTCGCAAGCCGCAGCACAGAAGGAACTCGCCGAGCGCGTTGCCGCCGAGAAGCGCACGGTCAAGGCGCAAGAGCGAACGGTTCAGGCCGAGGGCGAGGTGGAGAAGAAGAACAAGCAGCTGCTCGCCAAGAACCGCGATCTAGAAGAGGCAGTGAAGCAAGCGGAAGCGCTACGCATCCGCGCCGAAGAAGCCCAGAAGACCGCCGAGCAGAATGCCAAGTATGCCGACGCGGCCAAGAAGGAAGCCGAGCAAGCTCGAAAGCAGGAAGAGAAGCTGCGTCTCGAAGCAGAGCTGCGGGCCAAGAACGCCGAGAAGCTCGGCATGATCGCGCAGGATTTGGCGCGATGAACCAGTCAGACTCAGCGCGTCCCGACGCAAGACAAGTGAACTGTGGAGCAAGGTGCATCCATTCGCTTGAATACATCGCCGGGAAATGCGTTCTCACGCAAACCAACGACTATCGTCATGTCTCCCACTGATGTAGAATCCCGCCATTCCGAAGACGCTGCGACCTGCATGCACACGGCCGCGTTAGCCCAAGACCGTCCTGAGATCCCCGAGATCCGATCATGATCACACGACACCTTGCTTCTGCTCCGAGAGGTCACTTTCGAAATCTTTTTGCAGCGGGTCTACTGTGCCTCGCCATCTCGCAGCCCGCCTTTGCGGCAGGGGAAGTGCCAAGCACGAGTGAGTTGAAGTCGAGTGCCTACACCGGGCCGCGGCCTTGGGCGGACGGGGTGCCTGGGGAGCGTCAAGATGCGGCAGAAAAGCTGTTCCTCGAGGGCAACCGGCTTTTCTCGGATTCCTTCTTTAAGGCGGCTTCTCAGAAGTACCGCGAAGCGCTGGGCCATTGGGATCACCCGAGCATCCACTACAACTTGGCGCTCTCGCTCATCAATATGGACGACCCGATCGAAGCCTACCGGCAGCTGGTCGAGGCCCTGAAGTACAGCGGCGCACCCCTCGACGACAAACGTCGCGACGAGGCCAATCGCCACCTCAAAGCGACCCAACGCCAAATCTCGACGCTCGAAATCTCATGCAAAGAAGCCGGCGCGGTCGTCACCCTGGACGGGCGCGAGGTGATCAAAGCGCCGAACCAGATCAGCGAAATCTTGCTGCCAGGCCGTCATCTCGTCTCCGCGCGCAAGCCCGGCTATCTACCGCGCGAATATCCAATCACGCTCGTCCCGGGTGAGCCGCAAAAGCTCGATATCAAATTGTACACCGAGGGCGACCTCGTCGAGATGAGCCGTCCAGTGCCGTTCTGGATCCCCGTCGCAGTGACGGGAGTTGGCGTCGGGATGGTTGTGACAGGGGCGATTTTGGCGACCAGGTCGAATACGTTGTACGAGCGGTATGATAGCTCCATCTCAGAGAAATACCCCGACGGCACACAAGCTTCCCGCACACGACTCGACTGGCGAGACGACGCCGGGACGCTGAAAACCTGGTCGACCATCTCCTATATCGCCGGCGCGGCCACGGTGACCGGTGGTGGGCTTTGGATGTGGTTCAATCGGTCGAGGACCAAGACTTACACTCCCGAGCAACGCGAGCGAAACACCACCACCGTGACGCCGATCGTGAGCGCCGGCGTAGTTGGCGCCATCGCGACGGGCAGGTTCTAGAGCAGTTCGGCGCGTCCATCGATTCTTACCTCAAATCACTTCAGACTTCGTGAATCAGACACAGCATTCAAACGACGTGCGGAAGGGACGCCCACAGGCGACACCCTCTCCGGCCACTCGCACGCTATAGCGATCGGCGTGCGTAGCCCATTCAACCGGCTTCGCCGCGTCACTCAGCTGGCACCATTCTTCACCGCTAACGTAGACCTCGCATATCGATTCTATTGGGGAGACCAGGGCACATGTACACTCGACGCACAGGGACGCTTGCAACGACGGGCCTCATTCTCGCACTGCTCGGCTCCTCCCTCTTCAGCGGCTGCGCGGATTACGAGGAGAAGAGTCAGTTTTGTTCGGAGGGTGTCGTCTGCCCCGGAGGGAAGAAGTGCACGAAGGACGGTAAGGGGTGCATGGATGCTGACGCCACGTGCGGGAATGGCACGCGAGAGGGGGACGAGGTTTGCGACGAAGGGGATCTCAACGACGGTGGCGAGTGTAGCTCCGATTGCAAGTCCAATTACACCTGTGGAAACAAGCTGATTGACGGCGTTGTGACAGGCACGGTCACGAGGGTTGACCATGTGCTGCCCTCTGACGATCCCCGGATCGAAGAATGTGACGATGGAACCGAAACAGCGACGTGCAATCAGAGTCCGGACGCCGCGAAGAGCGTAAGGCCCCCAACCGACTGCAAACGAGCCCGCTGCGGAGATCGCTACGTCAACAAGGCCAGGGGGGAGGTCTGTGATGACGGAAACGAGGTAGACGGCGATGGCTGCAGCCACGATTGCCTGTCTCTTTCCGTGTGTGGCAACAAGATTACGGACCCTGGGGAGGTCTGTGACGACGGGAATTTCACTCCAGGTGACGGCTGCAGCGCCGACTGTAAATCCGACGAGACCTGCGGGAATGGCACCGTAGACGCGGCTAAGGGAGAGATCTGCGACGACGACAACACCGTTGGCGGCGACGGTTGCAGCGCAAACTGCAAGTCCGTCGAGAGCTGCAGCAACGGAGTGGTCGATAGTGACGTTGGTGAAGTCTGCGACGATAGCAACGTTGTTCCTGGCGACGGCTGCAGCGCCAACTGTAGGTCGAACGAAACCTGCGGTAATGGAGTTACCGACACGGTCAAGGGCGAAGCGTGCGACGACGGCAATCACGCTAATGGCGACGGGTGCAGTGCAGATTGCAAATCGAACGAGACTTGCGGCAATGGAACAACCGATACCGTCAAGGGCGAAGTCTGCGACGACGGGAACACGACGTCCGGCGACGGCTGTAGTGCCAACTGCAAGTCTCAGGAAAAATGCGGAAATGGCATTCCCGATACCGCCGCAGGTGAAGTCTGCGATGATGGGAACGACGTTGCTGGCGACGGTTGCAGCGCTGCATGCAAGTCCGACGAGACTTGCGGTAATGGGATTACGGATGCCGTGAAGGGTGAGGTGTGCGACGACGGCAAGGAACGCAACGGCACTGCGGGATACTGCCGAGGTGACTGCATGTCTGACGCACAATGCGGAAACGGAATCTGGGATCCTCCGCGGGAGAAATGCGACCCGTGTGAGGGCTTCCTGGGCAACCCGAGCGAGGGGGCTATGGGCGGCGCCGGAGGTGCTAGCGGACGCGGGGATGCGTTTGCAGGAGCCGCCGGCTTTGCCGGTCACAGCGGACACGATGATGGCGCAGCGGGGGCTTCAGGGGCCATTCGCACCTGTACGCTCACCGAGTCCGCCACCTGCAACAATGACTGCACGCTAGCTTCATGCGGCGACGGCAAGCCCAACGCGGCAGCGAGAGAGACGTGCGATCATTTGGGCGGTGAAGATGCGCCTGACTGCAACGGAAAGAATGCTCTCCCGGGCATCGCCTGCAACAAGCCGAGATGTGGTGACGGCTACAAGAATGCGGCCGCAAACGAACAGTGCGATCTGGGACCCGACGACACCGACGCGTGCAACGGCATCAACGCGGTCGCACTTGGTTGCAGGACCGCTCGATGCGGGGACGGCTATCCTAACGCAGCCGCGGGGGAATCGTGTGACGAAGGCGAAGCGGACACTGACAAGTGTAACGGAGTTGGTGCAGGCAAGTCCCTCATGTGCCAAGAGCCTCGCTGCGGCGACGGCTACAAGAACGAGAAGGCCAAAGAAGACTGCGACGTGCTCAACGGCCTCGACTCGAAAGATTGTAACGGTTTGGCCGCGGGAACAGCGCTTCAGTGCAAGACGCCGAGGTGCGGCGACGGGTACAAGAACGAAAAGGCTCTCGAGGAATGTGACGTACCGGATGGGGTAGATTCGGCTCAGTGCAACGGCATAGCTGCGGGCACAGCGCTGCAGTGCAAGACACCGAAGTGCGGCGACGGTTATAAGAATCCGCAGGCTTTCGAGGAATGCGACGTAGCCGGTGGCGGTGATTCGCCCCAGTGCAATGGGACCGCCGCGGGAGCAGCGCTGCAGTGCAAGACGCCGAGGTGTGGCGACGGCTACCAGAATAAGGCAGCTCCCGAGGAGTGTGAGGTGCTCAATGGAGCTGACTCCTCAACCTGCAATGGTGTAGCGGCGGTCGATGGCGCTGGGAAGTCGCTTGCCTGCAAGGCGTCCAAATGCGGTGACGGCTATAAGAACGACAAGGCCGGAGAGGAATGCGACGCGGGCGCTACCGGAAGCACGAATTGCTTCGGTACCGGAGTGCCCGCGGGCTACCAATGCCAACTGTCCGAGTGTGGCGATGGATTCGTTGACGAACGCGTCGGCGGTCGTGGTGAGACCTGCGATCCGGGACCGGTCTCCATCGAAGGGTGCATCCAGTGCCAAGTGGATCCGCACTACTTTTGCCAAGATAGTCGGGCCGGTGTCGGCTTCTCCGTATGTAACCCGATTTGTGGTGACGGCTACGCAGTTCCAGGGAGGGAAGCCTGTGACGACGGAAACGCACTTGCATGCGGGACCTGTGGTGGCAGTGGTAGTAACGGTAACAGTGACTATTGTACGGTTCAACAATCACCGGCGGCTGCGGAATGGACGATTGAATCGAAAGCCTTCGCGAACAATAACTATCTGGATGGAGACTACATCACCTTTAGGAATGGGGACTTGGAGCTTGCCCGCTGCACTTTTCGAAATTCCACGATTGACGTCGTAGATATTCTCATTCCGTCTCAACCAACCGAAGCTAAAGAGATGGCAAAGCGGGTATTGGCATGCATTGAGCAGCGCAGTACCGGACTCCACATATCCGCATGGCGCAATAGAGGTACTTCGCAGGTGCATGTCCTCAAGCTGGAACCGGGGGCGACGGGACTCTCCAACATAGTAGCCTCGAATGCCGCTATTCAGACCGTCGCCACGTATTCGGCGAGT
>JBLNFG010000471.1:0-10888 GCA_050263495.1 Myxococcales bacterium
ACCGAACACGAAACTCACCTGGCGAACTATGGGAGCGCAGTGTCAAGGCGTCCGATGGAACCGCCAATTCCTCGACGGAAACGCCAGACGTACTGATTTCGCTCGGCCCGGACGGAACCAAGGTCACCGAATATCGAGTGATTGACATCGCATTCCGCTCCCAAAGCATGGTCCCGGCCATCATCGATGTTCAGCTGCCGTCGGGGAGAACGATCGAATACGGACCGCTCATGCGTTGGAAGACCTTCAGCGACATGAACAACGTGCTATCTTTAGACACCTGGCGCGACGAAATCAACGTAAACGGTCGCATCTATGAGACTGCGTACAGGCGCAGCACGAACACCATAACCACAACGACCCCAATGGGGCGAACGTCTATCACGACGCTCGACCAACTTGGGCGGCCCATTGCTCTCGCGTCTGCCGGGATGCCCATCGTCAGCTGGACCTACGACAAGGACGGGCACGTAGCGACCGTCACGCAATCCGCTGGGGATGAGTCTCGCTCCGAGGTGCGGGGCTACAACGATGTCGGTTGGTTACAGTCGCGCACCAATCCCAACGGAGAGCTTACGAGCTACGCCTGGGATCAGGCGGGGAGACTAAGTTCGCTCTCGCGCGCCGATGGCAGCCAGGTTAGCTGGCAGCTCGATCCGGCGAACAATGTCACCCGCTTGAGTGTACCTGGTGGAACCAAGCACCAGTTCGAGTATGATCCGAACACCAAGTTGCTCACGCGTTCAACGCCACCGTTCGCTGATCAAGCTGCTCCCATGCTCGCCGCTGGGCAGCAGATCTACGAGTACGGCGCCGAGCATGAGCTGACGGCAATCACGCGCTCGGATGCGCGGAGTATCCGCTTTGCGTATCGTCCTGATGGCAAATTGAGCACCCAAACCCTCTCGAAAGCAACGCTCAGCTTCGGGTACGATGCAGCCGGCGTGCTGACGAGTGTCGATCGTTCAGATGGTGTGAACGTTAACGTCTCCCACGACGGTCCACTTTGGACCGGCACCGCTTGGTCAGGGGCCGTAACGGGTTCGGTCAAGGCGGACTACGACGCTGATCTCTGGTTGAAGTCGCTGACCGTCAACGATAAGAGCACGGTTAGCTTCTCCTACGATAAGGATGGTCTACTGCTAACCGCAAACGCGGGCCCGAACGCTACCATGACCGTCACTCGTGACGCGAGCACGGGCTGGGTTACGGGTACGTCCCTTGGTAACGTGATCACGTCAAACACGTACAACGCGTTCGGAGAGCTCTCCTCGCTTTTGGCCACTGCTTCTGGGAAAGTCGTCTTCAGCCAGTCAATCGAGCGTGACAAGCTAGGACGCGTGATTCATATCGCGGAGACGATGCAAGGGGCGGCTCACGACTTGCGGTATTCCTACGATAACCTCGGCAGGTTAACGACTGCAGCACGCGATGGCGTGACGACCACGTACGAGTACGATCCGAACGGCAACCGTACCTTGATTGCGATGGGTAACCTCGGGTGGCCCGCGACCTATGATGACCAAGATCGCATACTGACGCATGGGTCGGCGACGTTCGAGATGACGCCCCATGGTGATCTACTGCGGAAGACCGGTGAAGCAGGCGCATTTGAACTAAGCTACGACGAGCTCGGAAACTTGCTCAACGTCACGGCATCCGCCGACAAGGCCACGCAATCCATTGCGTATGTGGTGGACGGCTTTGGACGGCGCGTTGCCCGAAAAGTGAATGGCCAGTTCGACAAAGCGTGGCTCTACCGGGATCAACTACGCCCCGTGAGCGAGGTAGATTCTGCTGGGACTTTCAAGCACTTCGTCTACGCAGTGTCTCAAGACGGCGCACCAGACTTCCTGGTTCAAGACGGGTTACCGTGCCGGGTCATCAAAGACCATCTCGGAAGCGTCCGCTTACTCGTCGATGCGCAAACGGGTGAAGTGGTTCAGGCGCTCGAATACGATCCTTATGGCGTCGTGCTCAGCGACACCAGTCCCGGCTTCCAGCCCTTCGGATTTGCTGGTGGTCTGTACGACGCGGACACGAAGCTAGTGCGATTCGGCGCACGAGATTACAGCCCGGGGCTCGGCCGTTGGACAAACAAAGATCCGATCGGGTTTGCCGGCGGGGATACGAACGTTTACGCGTACGTGGGAGGGGATCCGGTGAATCGGAGGGATCCGACGGGATTAGCCGTCTACCTTTGCAGCAGGATCGCAGAACTCGATGGCAATCAAGCGAAGGATGCCGCAAATGGATATCGTCACCTGTGGATTTGGGCTTCCGAAACCGGATCTGAGGCAGGCATGGGACCCAATCCGCGCGGATGGCGCGGTATCCGTGGAGTACTTAGCGCGACGATGATTGTCGACCATCGAGGGGCACACAACGAGAAATCTTGGAAGGATGTTCGTTGTAAGCTTCAGGAGTCTGTTGACGAAGCTTGTGTCGATAGGCAAATCAACGAAAGCCGCTACGGGAAAAGTCTCGGCCCTTGGTTTCCGCTGATCAACGATTGCGGAACATTTGCAGCGTCGGTACTGAGCAAGTGCCATCGTGACTATGCCACCTGGCTTCTGCACTCCACGAACGGGACATGATCCCGATGGAACTCGTATCGAACATGAAACCAACTCCTTCCCCCTTGCGCAAGGAACCGGCGTTTTGGGTCTGTGTGGTTCTAGTAAGCGCCGCTCTGATGAGCGTGACCGTAGGAGTAGGGGCTCGAGTGACGTATCTGGGCCAGTGGATGGGCGGGATCTGCGGCGAATGGGCACCGCCGGGCTGGAGGAACGATCCCCGGTGCGACGGAAGTCTCAAAACTCTCGAACAGCGAGCCTACACGACGGCCAAGTGGTGCGGAGGTGCATTGCCCTTTGCTTGCGCATGGCTCGTCGTGCGCAGAAAGCAGCGACGCCCTCGACGCAGTTGATTATTGCTCCTCACTAGGACGGTCGCGAGCATCCGTCGTCATTCGTGCAGACGCGGTTCGTCGAGCATCCGTCGTCATTCGTCATTCGTACAAACGCAGCACACAATAATCCCGAACAGCAAGCTGTTCGGGATTATTTGCTGGAACGATGACGACTTACTTCTTTGCCTTGGCAGCTACGGCCGCGGCCTTCTGCGCCTTGGCTTGATCCTTGTTGGCAGTCTTCTGCTTTTTATCCCGTTCCTTGGACTTCGGTGACTTGTCTCCCATGGATTGCCTCCTCCGGGGGGACCGCTGTTGTGCGATCCTGCTCAGGCAGCATCACCGAACTCGCGACGAAGGGCAAGAGCTCGTAATCGGCCAATTCGGCTTTAGCGCTCGCTAGTCCGAAACTTTTCGTTACGAATGAGTCAACTTTCGCCCTCAAGCGCGTGCGCGTCGCCTACGCGTGTCTTGGGGCCGGGGAACCCTCGAAGAGGACGAAGGGTGGAAGGGCTCAGGGCGCCGACCTTGCAGATTGGAGGGAGAGCATGTCTGTTCCTCTGGGAAAAGCCCGTCGGCCTTTTGTGGCAACTCTGCGCGTAATGCGGGTGAGATGGTCTCGACGCGGAGGCTAGGCGGACTCACAGCGCGGCCAGCTCGAAGCGCTGGAAAATTGCGGCGGACGGCGCGCTCGAAGGTCGCTAGAGTCCGGGCATGGCCACCGGTCGCAGCTCGCAGAAGGTTTCCAGCCCGATCGCCCTGGATCGGCAGGTGATCGAGCAAAAGGCCCTTTCCTACCTCGATCGTTTTGATGCTAGTGCGGCGCGGCTACGTCGTGTGCTCGAACAATTTGTCCGACGCCGCGCCAAAGAGCTGTGCGTCGATGTCGCACCCTACCTGGGGATGATCGAGGAAACGCTCTCGCGCTATCAGGCGTCGGGGCTGGTCAACGATGAGCGGTATGGCTCGGCAATGGCGCGGACTCTGGCGGAGCGCGGCGTGTCACGCAAAGCCATTCGCAACAAGTTGTTGGTGCGTGGAGTGCGGGGGGAAGTGGTTGATACGGTCGTCGCTGAACTCGGCAACGCGGTCGGCACCGAACTCGACTCCGCACGTGCGTTGGTCAAGAAACGCCGACTGGGTAATTATCGCCCGGCGAGCGAGCGCAAGGAAAACTACCGTCGCGACTTGGGCGTTTTGGCTCGCGCGGGGTTCGATTTCGCTGTCGCAAAGCAAGCTCTGAGCATTGAAGGGGTGGACGACGGCGATTTCTAGACGCACCGATCGTTTCCCCTCGGACAACCCTTTAGCGTCAGCTGGCCGCGTGTCTTCGTGTTAGCCCTGCCAGATAGGAACGTATGCTCGTACTCATCAATGCCAATCGACTGAGCCCGCCCATCGCTCCCCTCGGGCTCGAATATGTCGCAGGTGCTGCGCGTGCTGCAGGCGTCGAGACCGCGGTGCTAGACCTCAACCTGGCCGACGATGCTACTCGCAGTGCCGTACCGCTAGGCGGCATCTCGCCGAGGTTAGTTGGGATCAGCCTCCGGAATGTGGATGATTGTTTCTGGCCCTCAGCAACCTCGTTCCTACCTGCTTGCGCTGCGCTCGTGGCCAAAGTGCGCGCCCAGACGGACGCGGCGATTGCCATCGGCGGCGTTGGGTTCTCCGCGTTCGGTTCGCGACTGATGGACCTGCTGGGCGCCGATTACGGTGTGCGCGGCGACGGCGAACGAGCCCTACCAGAGCTCTACCAGGCACTCACGCTTAGTACCGGCGTTCACGATCTGCCGGAGCGATTGTCCAAGGTAGACGGGCTGATTTGGTCCAAAAACGGGAAGTGGATCGAGAACGCGCCAGCCTTCAAGGACGATCAGCCATGGCCACGGCCACGTGATCTGGTCGACAACCGACGCTATTTTGCCTTGGGCGGTCAGATAGGCGTGGAAACGAAGCGCGGGTGTCCCCGAAAATGCATCTACTGCGCGGATCCGGTCGCCAAGGGAACGCGGGTTCGCGTCAGAGATCCCGAACTTGTGGCAGACGAATGCGCAAGCTTGTTGGCTCAAGGGATCGACGTGCTGCATCTCTGCGATGGGGAGTTCAACATCCCGCGCGCGCATGCGTCGGCGGTCTGCGAGGCGCTGATTCGTCGCGGACTCGGCGAACGGCTTCGGTACTACGCGTACCTGGCAGTAAGACCCTTCGATCGCGAGCTCGCTCGGCTGATGCGTCGCTCTGGATGCGTTGGCATCAACTTCACAGGAGACAGCGCCTCTGATCCGATGCTCCTAAGCTATCGAGCCGCGCATCGCAAACAGCATCTGGAAGAAACGGTGCGGCTATGCAGGGACGCCGGTATTACCTGCATGGTTGATCTGCTCCTCGGGGGCCCCGGCGAGACACCGGAGAGCGTCGCTGAGACGATTGAATCCATGAAGCGCATCGCGCCGGATTGCGTGGGTGCTGGACTTGGCATGCGGCTCTACCCGGACACGCTCGTGACCCAATTGTTGCAATCGGAGCACGCAAGCGCGCCAGTCCCCGGCATCTTAAGAAAATACTCTGGCCCGCTCGATCTCGCGCAACCCACTTTCTACATTGCGCCAGCCTTGGGAGCGCGACCGGCGGCCTTGGTGCGTGAGCTCATTGCCGGCGATCCGCGGTTTTTCCCGCCCATCGACGCGTCCAACGTCAGCACGAGCGACGACCACAACTACAGCGACAACGACGCGCTGAGCCGCGCAATCCGCGACGGCGCGCGAGGTGCCTACTGGGACATCTTGCGGCAGATGCGACACGACTGAACGCTACCGGTGCTGGCGCTGCGACGGTTTGCTGCCGCTGCGACGGTTGCTGGCGCTGCGACGGTTGCTGCCTAGACCTTGGAGCTTTATCTCTGGACCTGGCTAAGCTATTGCTTCGCGCTGATCAGGTATCCGCTGAACGCGTTGTGCGCAAACGCGCCGTACCACGTCATTGGATAGTTGGCAGTGCCGCCCAACGATACTTTGTCGCCTGCGGCTAGCTCCAGGATCATCGTGAACGGCTTGCCATTGGCATCGGTCTGCATCTGATCCGTGGTGTTCTTGCGCAGGAACGTTCTTCCTGACGCAACGAGAGAGAACGCCGACCAGCTGAAGCTATAGTAGCCAGCAACGGGCGCCGTGAACTCGTAGTTGGTCGTCGACCAGACGGCTCCGTTGTTGAACACGACGGCATTGCCAGGCCACTTGCCCGTTGTGGACTGATAACGATCTGGAGAGTCGTTGTAAGCAACGAACGAGGCGCGGCTGAAGGTACTTTCTAGCGCTCCAGTGCGCGCCGTAACTCCTGCAATCGAATTGGCGAGTTCGCTCGAGGCTGTGGCCTTGTCCGCGGCCGCGGCTCGGTCCGCAGCGCTGGCCCTGTCTGCACTCACGGCATGGTTCGCCTCCATCGCGTACGGAACTGCACCGAGCTTGGTTCTTCCGACGGGGGATCCATCTACGGTCACTTCAACGTACAGGTCGGGATTAGCCTTGATGACCTGGGTGCAGCTATCTGGCAGTGCCACGGTGAAACGCCCGTTCGTGACCGCGGTCTGTGTGGCAGCGGGAAGCGTTTGACAGAGCGGGGTCACACCGCCCGTTGCCGTGTCCCAGAAGTACACGAGAATGCTGTGCGGTCCGTTCTCGGGCTGACCGTCCGCCTTGCTCAGGGTTCCGGAGTACGTGAGCGAGTTCGTCGCGGGAATGCCAGCGGCTCTGAGCCGTGGTCCCAGAATCGCCGCGGTCCCTGCTGCGCTCACTGCCGCAATCATTAACCCCTTTTGCCAATTTGATAACATGCGCTTCCTCCGGCGCAGCCAGTCTATTGGGCGTTCTGTCAAGGGCAATCGGTTTGGGCTCAGCCGAGTCTAAGCCACTGAAACCATTGAAGTCTGAGACGACAGCATCAGCCAGCGACGTGTTGCCGCGACCGGTGCGGAGTGATCTCGCGCTCTCGACTCTAGCAGTGCCGTCGCCGTTGCCGATGCCGGCGCGGAGTAATCTCGCGCTCTCGACTCTAGCAGTGCCGTCGCTGTTGGTTGGTGCCGTCGCTGTTGCCGATGCCGTCGCGTCGGGCGCGCAGATGAAAAACAGATTAAGAATCATTCACTAGTCCGTGTAGCGGCTAAGACGCCGGACGCGATCGCACCTGAGATACTGGGCAAACGCGCTCCTTTCAGGTGCGGCGGCTGACGCGACGTTCACGCTCGACTTGTGCACGCCAACGCCCAAGCGCAACGTCGCGCGCAAACAGGAGCGACCCAGTGCACAAGTTCTACGCTACTCGACCACTGTTCGGAATGGTGCTGCTCGCGGCAATGAACGCCTGCAGCGGTGCAACGCCACCGCCGCCACCACAGCCACCACAGCCAGCAGCTCCAATTGAGAGCGCTACTCCGGCGCCAGTCACCTCCGCCGCAGCAGCGCCCGTTGCTTCGGCGGACCCTAAGCCTGAGCAGCCGCCGCATTGGAAGTACGAAGGTGCAGAGGGCCCCGCTGAATGGGGAACGCTCTGGCCCGATTGGGAGAAGTGTAAAACCGGCGTGGAGCAGTCGCCGATTGATCTGCCCAAAAAGGGCGAAAAACCCGCCAAGCCGGTCCCGCTTGCCGTCTCTTATGGAAAGCTTCCTCTTCAGATCCTCAATAACGGCCATACCGTACAGGTTCCTGCGGCTCAGGGTGGAAAGCTAACGGTCGACGCGGTGGAGTACGATCTGCAGCAATTCCATTTGCACGCGCCGAGCGAGCACACCATTGCAGGCTCCAAGTTCGATGGCGAGTTGCACCTAGTGCACAAGAACAGTAACGGCGATCTGTCCGTCGTGGGCATCCTCTTGAAGAAGGGGAAGGAAAACAAGATCCTTGCGCCGGTGTTCGCCGCGGCCCCCGAGAAAGAGAGTCATGAAGCGACGTTAGTGCCCGATGCGAGCGTCGATTTATCGAAACTCGTGCCCGCAAAGGCCGCCTATTACTCGTATCAGGGATCGTTGACTACCCCCCCTTGCAGCGAGCACGTCCAATGGTTCGTGCTGACCACACCTGTCGAGATTTCGGAGGCTCAGCTCAAGAAGTTCAAGGCCTCCATGCACGGTGAGAATGCGCGACCGACATTGCCGCTAGGCTCGCGCCACGTAGTGGCAGCGCATCTCTGAAAAGTACTTTGAATAGCATCCGCGCCTCTCGCAAGATCCCTCGCGATCAGACGCAAGGGGCGCGGCGTCCTTGCTTCTACTTCTGCTACAACAGCCTGCGGAGGCGCGCCCTGTATTTGGCCAAGGGCCAGCCTCAGCGACGCTAGTTCTAGTGGGAGAGCAGCCCGGAGATGTGGAAGAGAAAACTGGTTTGCCCTTCGTGGGGCCCGCTGGTGCGTTGCTAGACAAGGTGCTCGTTGCCGCCAACAATCGATCGCGCCTCTGTGTACGTTACTAACGCGTTGAAGCACTTCCACTTCGAGCCGAGAGGCAAAGCACGCCTGCACCAACGCCCACGCGCCACCCATGTCAACGCGTGCCGCCCTTGGCTCGCAGCCGAGCTTAAAGCGATTCAACCCCTTGCGGTTGTCCTGCTCGGAGCCACAGCCGCAGCTTCGCTACTTGGTTCAGGTTTCAAGCTGACCGAGTCGCGTGGCCAGATTTTGCAGACGCAGTGGGCGCCGCTAACCATGGCAACGTGGCATCCGTCCCTCGCCTTGCGAGCGCCCGACGCGGCGAGTCGAGCGCGAGTCGTCGGCGAATTGGTCGAGGATCTTCGACGCCTGGCGCGGCGCATTCGGCACCACGGCCGCCAGCCCGATTAGGCCTGAGCGCTTGAAATATCGTCCGACTTGACGCATGAATTCTCTGAATACGCGAGGCAGCTCCCATGACAACGAGTCGGCTACGAACTCTAAATAGCATTCTCTGGACCTCGCTCGCGGTCATTACTTGTCTTGGTGCGTGCAGTGAAGATCCAGATCCCGATGCCTACGAGGCGTTCGACAAGCAGGCGGCACATCCCCGTTTCACTAGCGCGTCAAGCGGCGCAGCAGGGTTCGCGGGGGCGCGCACGACCACTGGTCCGATGAGCTCGAATGCCGGCGGCGCACTAGGCACGGGAGCCGGCGGGGTCGGAGGCACGGGCACCGGTGGAACCAGTCTGCAACTGATGGGAGGCGCTCCCAGCGCTGGCGGTACCTCAGCGGTAGGCGGAAGTTTCGCTGAAGCAGGCGCGAGCGTTACTGCGCCCGGCGGCAGTTCGAGCAGCGGAGGCACGAACGGCTTGGGTGGCGCTTCAACCATTTCCATCGGTGGGAGCCGTGCGGAAACCACGGACGGATTCGCTGGAGAGTCTGGTATTGCCGGTTCTGCTGGGCAAGCAGGTACTCCGGTAAGTACGGCCGGTAACGCCGGAAGTGCGGCCTAAGTTCCGAGTTCCCGTTGAGCTTGCGCCAGCAGTTTCGCAAGTCGTTCTGCCCATTCGAGTTGACCTTCGCGATCACTAATCAAGTCCTGCCGCACCTCGATTTCGACGTGCGGCAGACCGGTCTTTTCGCCGTAATTGATGATCGAGTAGTCGGACATGTCCGTGACCCGATACGGCTCGTTGTCACCCACCTGGAGTCCTGGTTCCGATCGCAACCATTCGAGCATCACTCGCGCCATACGCGCGTCGCGTTGATAAAGAACTCCGACCTGCCAAGGCCGCGCCTTGCCATAGAGCATGGGGGTAAAGCTGTGGAGTGCGACGAAAATGGTCGGCTTCGAAAAGCGCCTCCGCTGCTCGATCTCGGCTTCAATCCGCGCATGATAGGGTCGAAAAACCTCGCCGATGCGTGACGCGACCTCTTGCTCGGTCAGCTCGAAATTTCCAGGGATGGTCACGCCTCCGCTCTGCTTCGCGATCGAATCCTGCGCGTTGAGTGGGCGGTTACAATCGATGACCAGCCGAGAGTAGTTGGACAGGACAACGTGCGCACCCAGCATCGCCCCTAGTTGGTGCGCAACGGGGTGAATCCCGATGTCCCAGGCAATGTGACTCACCAGATCGGCGCGGCTAAGGCCAAGCGTTCCGAGTCGCTCCGGAATTCGGTTGGAAGCGTGGTCGCATGCAATCAAGAACGCTGACTTCGAATCACCAGGAAGTTGCTCATAGGCGGGTGGCTCGCCGGGAGCCAGCAGTCGCGCTGTGGTCGCAAGCTCTGAAGATGGATGCTGCCGAGACACGATGCCTGCTTCTCTACCGCAAACAGCCCCATCTGCCAGCTCAGTCAATCACTGCGAACAAGGCGTTTAGGAAGGGAAACACCCTGGATTGGCTGCCTTTGGGGTTGTCCCAAACCGATAGTGGCTCTCTCGCCCCACTCGCTTCAGGACCGGGCTTGGTGATAGATATACAGACTGTCCACGATGACTGACCAGTTCCCGCCCAGTACCTCCTCGGTCGACCACGAAATTGTCCACCTCGAACGCGCCGCACTAACTCGTTGGTGTAAGGGTGACCCCTCGGGGTTTCTCGAGATCTCAGCGCCGGACGTCGTGTACTTCGACCCCTTCGTTCCAAAGCGCATCGACGGCTTGGAGGCACTCTCGGCCCATTACGGGCCCCTACGCGGAAAGATATTCGCCGACACATTCGAATTGATCAATCCGTGCGTGCAAGCAGTGGGCGATCTCGCCGTGCTCACCTTCAATTACGTCTCGACCCAAGCGCAGTCCGAACAGCGATGGAACTGTACCGAGGTGTATCGGCGTGACTCCGTTGGATGGCGAATCATTCAGTCACACTGGTCGTTGACGTCGCGCGCCTAGAGCGCCAATCAGTTTGATTCCCGTAGCGAAAACGCCGTAGCCGAAGCGACCCGAAGCAGAATTGTCCACGCAGTGGAGAATTCTGCGCAGGGCCACGGTGACCAGCGAAGCTGGGCATGCGCCGAAGGCGGCAAGTGAACGAGGCGCCCGAGGAGTGACGC
>JBLNFG010000472.1:0-2936 GCA_050263495.1 Myxococcales bacterium
ATACCGACGCCATCGCCCCACACTTGATCGATACGCCAGCGGCAAGAGTCATCGGTGTCACCGTTGCGCAGGGCAGCGGCGCGACAGGTGGGCAATGATTCGTCGGTCATGACGGCCACAATGACTTTCGCGCGGAGGCAACTTGCCCGGCGCTGATGACCTTGAGGTTGGCGGCGGCGGCCAGCTCCATGGCCTCAAGAGCAAGGTTGTCAGTGCAGCGGAGGTTACCTCGACCGATTTCGAACAAGGCGTCCAAGGCGCCAGCATCGAAGGGACACTGATGCGCACCAGCGATGGTGATTCGATGCTCGACGTACTTGACGATTTCATCGCGAGAAAGAGGGCGTAGTGTGGCGTAATGCAGGATGCGTCTGGCCATGGCAGCCTGGTCTTCGCGGTTGAGGATGTTTCCGAGCTCGGGTTGTCCAGCCAGAATAATGCTCAGGACCAGACGACTATCCATTTCGAAGTTGGTCAAGATACGCAGGATGCCCAGCACGTCAGGACGCAGGTCGTGAGCTTCATCGAGCAAAAGCACAGGCCGACGACCGGAGTCAGAGAGATCGCCTTCGAACTTGACCTGGAGCTTATGCAGCAACGCGGGGAACGAGCCAGCGCATTGTACACCGCAGACACGGGCGACCTCGCGATACATGTCGCGCTTGTTGATGGAGGTGCACTTGACGTAGTGGGTGACATAGCGGGCTTCAGGTAGGCATTGCAGGACGGAACGCAGCACGGTGGTCTTACCGGAGCCAGCAGCAGCGATGAGGGCGGCGCTGGAGCGTTTTTCGATGGCACGCAGGATGCCATCTTTGGCTTGCTCGAAAAACGGCAGAGTGTAGTTGTCTCCGACGCGCATTTCTCGGGTAAACGGGGTACTGTGGCAACCAAAGGCACTTTTGAGATCCATGGCAGGGGGCTTTCTGGGATTAGGGTTTGGGCTTGGGTGAACGGCGAGCGGGATTGCTTGCGACATCGGGGAGAGGTCCGAAGTGGCGATCGAAAGACATGCAAGCAGCGGTGACAGGTGGCTCGCGTTGGTCGTCAGTCGGGCTTGGTGAAGGGTTGGCCCTACGGTCCTGGGCGTTGTGAGCCAGATCGACGGGGTGAAGCTGCACGAGGCGCCCTTCGTGGGGTGCCCAGAGTGAGCCATCCAAGGTCTGACGACGCAGCTCGATGGTGTCGCGGGCGTGGCCGCGCGGCACCTCATACGAGACACCATCGACTGAGACTACGTTGTCGCTGGAGACGCGCCGAGTTTCGGTGACGAGGAAGCGGCTGCGCAGCTCCTGTTGATCGCGGGGAAAACGCAAGGGGCGCTCGTCGGCATCCCAGCGAGCAACGGGGCTCGAGTCTTCGAGCGACTCATGCTTGCGGACATTGTAATCGTGCTCGACATAGTGTCGGAGTCGCAGTTCCAGTGAGCCGATGTCGGGATCTACTTCTGGGCGGCAGAGGCCCCGCAGAACGTCGCATTGCGCTGTTTGGTTGAATCGCTCAACTTTTCCGTGGCCTTCCGGGTAGCGCTTTTTGCCGTGAATGTATCGAATCTCGAGTCGTATGCAGACGGCGTGCGTGTCGTTGGAGTTGAAGCCGGGACCGCGGTCGAAGTACAGGATGTCCATCAGCCCGAAGTGCAGAATGACCAGAAACAGCCCTCGTAGCAGCAGCTCGGTGGACTCGCTGGTGCCAACGACGACAGCGAGAACGCGCCTGGTGCAGTCGTCGATGAAGAAGAAGGCGACGCGCTTGAGTCGCTCCCGACCGGCACGGAAGTGCTTGCCGTCCACCAGCACCATGCGCATGCGGTTTGGGTATGCGAAGCGGCGCATGTCCGTGTCACGTTTGCTGGCGCGCTTGGTCAGCGGCAGAGCGAGACGGACTGCGGCACGGTAGACGGTTATTCGACACACCGCTTGCTCGTCACCGAGTAGCTTTTTCTCACGAGCGCGCCGGATCACCTCGGGAATGCTGGCGGCTGGATCTTTGGTTTTCTGGCTGCGCAAGAATCCCACGAACTCCTCCGACAGCGCGGTTGGGGCGACTTGCCGAGTTGCCTGCTCCAACCCGGCCGCACCGCTGCGCTCGTAGGCCGAGAGCCAGCGATACAGCGTGCGGCGACTGACGCTTCGGGCCTCACCCATTTCGGTCAGGTGCGTAGCCTCGACGGCCTCGTCGATAGCGTTTGAACGCGTCTGACCGAGTGCCACGTGTGTGAGCACGAGGGCAATGACTTGGTACCTGAACAACGCTTCAGTCGAAAGCGTGATCGGCGTCTTGGGCAGCTCAATGTCGGCCATGTTGGTTGGCGTCTTGCTGGGCCGATCCCTAAGCCCGCTTCGAACCGCGGTCAGCGTCGCAAAGTCGTTGATGGCCAACTACCAGGCCGTGTCGGCGCCCTTTCTTCACGGCGAACGAGCCAGTTGTGCGACGCGACGCAGCACTTGTGCTCGTGGATCCCAACGCAATGCCTCACCCCAGCGACCCGCTGCACAGCCTGCCAGAAGCAATAGATCCAGCAGTCGGCGTCCGGTGCCGCTCAGCGCGTCCAGCAAAAGCGCTATCGCTCGCCCTCGAGCTACATAGCCATTGGCGCCTGCGTAATCGACGCTCGATTGCCGCAACGTCAGCGCTGGCAGACCGAGTGGACCCGCAAGCGGCCAATGATCGGCGTTTCCGTCCGTCAGTCCAAGCAACGCGGCCGCGATTGCGATCCAACGACACTGAGTGCGCCACGAGCCAAACGCATCCGTCGAACCTTCGCGCGGCCACGAAAAGCCATCTTTGCCATCCCGGGCAGCACGAAAGATGGTCGCATTCCAAGCGATCTGTCTCGGGATCTCGATATTGGTCGTGTCGACCACGACTCACGTTGCATCGGCATCCGCGATCTCGTGCATCCCTTGACGCTCAGAGTCGACCGGCGCGGTAGC
>JBLNFG010000473.1:0-3295 GCA_050263495.1 Myxococcales bacterium
ACCGATTGACGTCGCAGTCACCGATTGACGTCGCAGTCACCGATTGACGTCGCAGTCACCGATTGACGTCGCAGTCACCGATTGACGTCGCAGTCACCGATTGACGTCGCAGTCACCGCTATCCGCTCGGTAGCTCGAGTCGAAACACGACCTTGGGGGGGCCCGCGGATTCGAGGTCCACGCGACCACCGTGCGCCTCTGCGACGGCTCGAACGATCGCGAGTCCGAGACCCGTGCCACCTCGGTCCGCCCGAGTGGTTACGAATCGGCGAAATAGTTGTGACTGCGTGCGCGGCGCGACCTCGCCTTGGTTTTCGACGCGTAGCGCGACGCTTTCGGAAGAGCGGTCGAGACTCACCTTGACTTTGGACTCTGCCGGCGAGTGCAGCAGCGCATTGCCGAGCAGATTCTCGAGCGCGCGCGCCAACCACGTGGCATCGCCACGCACGCGCCAGCCCGTCGCAGGAGCCGTACTGATTCGACTCGCGTGTTCGCCCTGCGCGGCGACCGCACTCGAAACGAGTTCGTCCACTTCGACCCAGGCCAGGCTCTCGGCGCCGCGCGCCTCGATGCGAGCCAGCGCGAGCAAATCTCCAAGCAAGCGCTCGATCCGCTCGCTTGCTTGCCGAATGCGATGCACGAAGCGGCGCGCTTCTACGGGCTCGTCCAGTGCACCCTCTTCGAGTACTTCGGCACTGGCACGAATGGCCGCGACTGGGTTCTTCAGTTCGTGGGAGAGGTCCGCCGCAAAGGTTTCGACGAATGGCCGCCCCTCGAGCTGTCGACGCATCGAATCGATCGAGCGTGCCAATCGATCCACTTCTCGACCGCCCGACGTTGCTGGAACAGTCGCGCTACGCACACCCTCGCTCACCTGTTCCGCGAACGCGGTGAGCCGCTCAATTGGGCGCGCGACGGCGCGACCGAGCAGTGCCGCAGAAACGGCTGCAGCAGCTCCCAAAACCAGGCTGATCAGCAACACCGTTGGTGCGAAATCGGCGAGCATTTGACGCACTAGCACCGTAGGCTTGATGACTTGGACCTTTCCAACGTCGACATTCGCAACACGCACCGGAGCCTCGACCGTAATGTAGGCGTCGGTTTGCTCGGCTTTGAGTGGGCGGCCTGGAAACAGCTGGTTCTCAGACGCATCGAGCAATACGAAGTGAAGCGCTGCCCCGTGAGCCCGCTCCTGCTTCAAGAACTCCGCAACGCCCGCGAGATCCGTACCAGACCTCAACATCTCGCCGGAAAGCATGCCGGAAAGAGCACGGGCTTCGTCTTCCGCGGCATGACGTGCCAGTAGCACCGCACGGGCTTCGACTCGGTCGATGACCAGCCACCCGAGCCCGGCTGCAAACGTGCCGATAACCCCGGCCAGGGCGAGGAACATCTGCATCCGAATCGAAATCCCCCGGCTTCGCGTGGCCAGCAGCCGCGAGATAATGAACGACACGAACAAGATGAGCCCAACCGAGCTCAGCGCGACGAGCAACAGCCGCATCATGGGTTGGCACCGTTCTCTGGCTCGGAATTCTCAGCAATGCGGTATCCAACACCGCGCACGGTTTGGATCCACTGAGGTTCCCCACCGGCCTCAGCCACCTTACGGCGCAGAGCCTTCACGTGAGAATCCACCGTGCGATCGGTGAGAGCGAACCGGTCCCCCCAGATTCGGTCAATCAATTGCTCCCGCGTGAAGACGCGTCCCGGACTATCGAGCATGGTTGCTAGCAGCTCGAACTCGACGCGGGTGAGTTCGAGTTCGGTTGTCCCGAGCATGGCGCGACGCGACAAGCGATCCGCGCTGAGCGGCAGCAGGTGTCGTTCGGGCGAATGACGTTCGTGATTCCCCACGCGCCGCAGTACCGCTCGCACTCGTGCCACGACCTCGCGCGGAGAGAACGGCTTCGTAACGTAATCGTCTGCGCCCAACTCCAAGGAATTGACTCGATCCTGTTCGGCATCTCGGCTGGACAGAATCAGCACCGGCGTAGACTGGCCGGATTGGCGAAGCGACCGCAGCAATTCCACGCCATCGCCGTCCGGGAGCATGAGATCCAACACGATCAAGTCTGCCTGCTCGAGCTGAGGACGCGCATCAGCTAACTTGTGTGCCAGGCTGACCGTAAACCCATCGCGGGTGAGCGCAAACTGAATCGACTCGGCGATGGCGGGTTCGTCCTCAACGACGAGGATATGCTGAGACATGGCATCCCAACTAAATCACCGATCTCCACTCTGGAACAGCCTCGACCCGAGAACATGCGGAGCTGTTTGGCTAGCGCGAAACGCAGTGGCCTTAAGAAGTACTCACAACGTGCAAGCAAGCATCCGGCAGGCTCCGTTCCGCAGAACCGAGCGGCACATCGAGAAGTCACCCGCGGCCGCGGGGCCGCGGGCCTCTATCGATGAGAATGCAGCCACATTCCGGCGCCCTGGTAAGGACAGCACTGCTCCCGGAGCACGGCGCTCCGAGATCCCTCTGGCGCGGCGCGGGTAGGAAAGGTAAAAGCATGTCGATCCATGCCAAACGAAGCGTTGCCGAACAAAAGGGAGGTCATGCTTGCCCTGCTGGCTGAAACGAGCGTGTTTGTTCATTTGGATCCGCGCTCCCCAGCCGTCCGCGTGCCACCCTGGTTTAAGAACCAGCCTCAGTTGGTGCTGCAAATCGGGTTGAACATGGCCGTGCCGATCCCTGACCTCGACGTCAACGAACGGGGGATAGACTGCACACTGAGTTTCAGTCGTCGTCCGTTCCCGTGCTCGATTCCGTGGTCGGCAGTGTTTGGGTTAGTTGGCGATAACGGGCCTGGCTTAGTCTGGCCGGACGATGTTCCGGCAGAGGTTGCGGCCCAAGTTCAAGCGCAAACCAACGCGCAGAAGGCTCAGCCCCCGGGCAAGAAGGCGCCCGTTCGTGAGGCGCCACGTGGGCGTTTGCGCGCAATTGGTTCCTCGGGGCCCACTGCAGAGCACAGCGCACCGCCGCAAGCGCAGGAAGCCGCAGCTGCCCCATCCACGCCACCTGCTCCCGTCGCCGTCGAGCCCGCTGAGGCGGCTCCGCAAGAGAATGGAGCCGGAAACGCGGCTGAACAGCAAACGCAGGAGGCGAGAACGCCGCAGCCTGCGCGAAAGCCCGGGCAGGCAGGGAAAGCCGGTTCGAAGCGCGAGCTTCCGCCGTACCTTCGGGTCGTCAAATAGGCGACGTGCAGTGAGCGAAGCCGCCACCGGGCCGAGGTTACTCTGCGCCGCGGCGGATCCGTTGTATAGGGAACGCGCTCGCCGAGTGGTGGCT
>JBLNFG010000474.1:0-9720 GCA_050263495.1 Myxococcales bacterium
CCGTCAACGGCAATGCCCACAGCGACGCCCGCTTCGAGCGAGCCGCGGATGTCCGTACTGCGTGAGGCGATCAATAGCAGTAAGCCGTCCAGCTCTGGGCTCGAAGCCGCTCCGAGAAAGCCCAGTGTTCCCGTGGGCGACAATGCCGCGGGGATCTAGCGTTACCTGCAACGCGCGCCCCGTCAGCGAGGATTTAGCCTGATTGGCGGCCGCACTGTTCGCGCCACGCCAGCGAGAATTTAGCCTGATTGGCGGCCACACTGTTCGCGCCCCGTCAGCGAGGATTCGCCTTATCCGTGGCCCTGTCCGCCGTACCACCTCAGCGAGGAGTTGGCTTCTTCGCGTCCCGTCAGCGAGGAGTTAAGCCTCTTCGCGGCCGCACTGTTCGCGCCACGCCAGCGAGAATTTAGCCTGATTGACTGCCACATTGCCCTCGCCACCTCAGCCAATGATCGGCCAGCACGAGTGCAACCATGGCCTCACCGATAGGGGCAAAGCGCGGCAAAAGACACGGATCGTGCCGGCCGCGCGTGCTCATCGTCGCGGCTTCTCCGTTACTTCTCACGGTCTGTTGTGGGCGCGCCAAACTGGCCGTGGGCTTGATCGCGGCGCGAAGAATGATTGGTAGCCCAGAGGAGATGCCGCCAAGCATGCCTCCGTGGCGGTTGGTGGCTGTGGTGACTTGGCCGGGGCCCGTCTGCGTCTCAGGCACGAACGCGTCGTTGTTCTCGCTCCCGCGCGACCGCGCCGCGGCGAAGCCGGCGCCATATTCCACGCCGAGCACTGCTGGTAGGCTGAAGATCGCCTTGCCCAGATCAGCCTTGAGTTTGTCGAATACGGGTTCACCGAGGCCCGCGGGCACGTTCGTGGCGACGATCTCTGCCACGCCGCCGATCGAATCAGTGGCGCGTCGCACCTCGTCGATGAGCGCAATCATTTGCGGAACGACGGCATGATCGGGACAACGTACGAGGTTCGGGCTTCCGTCGGGCAGGTGCTCGACGTCTGCGAGGCGCACACGCTCGGGTGACGGTACTACCGCGACGAGATCCCCGATCTGTTTCGTATACGCGACGACAAGACCCCCAAATTCTCTGGCGATGAGCTTCTTCGCAACAGCTCCAGCCGCGACGCGGGCCACGGTTTCGCGAGCACTCGAGCGCCCCCCACCGCGATAGTCTCGCAGCCCATACTTCTTGTCGTAGGTAAAGTCGGCGTGCCCCGGTCGATAGAGATCCTTGATGTCCTCGTAGTCGCGACTACGTTGGTCGGCGTTCCTGACCAGAATCGCGATGCTCGTACCCGTGGTCTTGCCCCCAAAAACACCGCTTAGAATCTCCGGTGTGTCGTCTTCGCGGCGCTGGGTTACGAGCGCACTCTGCCCGGGCTTTCTTCGGCTGAGATCGGTGATGAGATCCGCCTCGGACAGTTCGATGCCAGGGGGGCAACCATCAATGATGACCACATTGGCTGCGCCGTGAGATTCGCCGGCGGTGGTAATGCGAAACGCGGTACCGAAGCTATTGCCTGCCATGAGCGGGCTCTACTACGAGAGTGGCGCGCTGCCCATAGGAGGCGCACGGCAACGCTGATTGTGCGAGCTGCTTGTGTGCGGCCTTCGGCCGGTCAGCTCGCGTCCGAGGAGAGCTTCAGCTTGACCTGCTCGTCCAGCTCGGTTTCGAGCAGCGCAATCAGCGCAAGGGCGCCCCCCGACTTAGAAAGCCACGCATGCACCAAACCGCGTGGCACTGAGCCCACGCCCTCCTGCGCCTTGCCAGAGAGAATGACGCGCAGCACTGTGGGATGCATGCGGCGCGTACGACGCAGCAAATCAACGCCGCTCATGAGCGGCATTTCATAGTCGCTTACCAGTACGTCCACCGGTTGGTGCTCCAGATGAACCAACGCTCGGGCAGGCTCGGTGTACGTCGTGATCTGCCAATCGGGCCGCGCCGTCTGAATGGCGCGGCGGAAGCCCCGAACCACGTTGGCGTCGTCATCCACCAAGACAACACGCAGCACTGGGCGAGCCTGGCGCATGTGGGATGGTGGGTTACTTCTGCTCATTTAACTTCTCAAGGGCGAGTCGAACTTCTCTGGCTGTAGATCTGTACGGTTGCCGATGACGAATGTTTACGTCGCTTCCGTCGAATTGGAGATTCCAACGCAAACAAAAGTTCCCAGGGAGCAAGCGCAAGCCCCCCGCCGCCAACGATGGTGAGAAGGATACCGCAAGGAGGCCCCTGCGCCAGCTAAGCCCTTGTAGTATTTACGAGAATTTATTTGAGGATCGACGGCTGGAAGGATTTTTCTGTTTGGATTCAAAGGCAGCAGCGTGGGACTTTGGCCCGCATTCCGCCAAGAATGGAGCGCCCCGCGTCGTAAGCCAATTTGATGACAATGGCGCTACTGCAGGGGTCAGGGGCGGACCAATTCACGCGTCGAGCGCACGCGTAGCACCTGTCCTTGACGCTCCAATTCGAGCAGAACGTCGGAGTTTTCCGCGCCAGACAGTCGCGAGCGCGCGTCGCTGATATCGCGGGGACGAGTACCGTCGATCGCGATCAAACGATCTCCCGGACGCAGCCCAGACCTTTCCGCCTCACTCGCGGGAGCGACGAGTTCGATGACGAGGTTTGACCCGGCCTGTCCCAAGCTCACCGCAACGCTGGCCTTCGAAGCTCCGCGCAGCTCATCCTGGATTGCACGATCCAGCTTGATCGTGACGTCGGCTCGATCGCGATCCCGCTGGATTTCTAAGGGCTCGGAGCTTCCCCGGCCCACCCCTGGGGCAAACGCGTGAACGACAAGTCTTCCGACAGCTACTGGCGCGAGGCGAAAGCGTCCAGCGCGGTCCGTCACGACGGTTCCCTTACTTGGGGCGGCTGCCGGCGAATAACCGGTAATGGGAACTGCGCTGACCTGGGCACCCACAACCGGATCGCCGCGCGTGTCGACCACGACGCCAGACACCCCGCCCGCATCCGGCAAATCGACTTCTCCCAGGTCGAGCGCGCGATCTTGCCGTGCTTGGCGCTCCACCGTGCGATCGATTTCTACGACAGGAAATTCGGGGGCTTCGATCACCAGGTGCACCGGGCCATCCGGAACATCTGACATCTCCCAAACACCGTCTGAATTGGTGCTCGCGATGCGACGTCGACCAGCGCTGACGACGGTGACGCGCGCATGCGCGACGGGGACGCGTCCGCGCACGGAAGTCACGCGCCCCGTCGTCAGAACCCCACGACGCATCACCAACTTGATCTGTGTCTCGGCCTTGCTCAGCCGTTCTAGGGTCGTGGCATAACCGGGGTTCTCGAGCGCGAGCGAGATCGCCAGGCCCCGTGCATCTTCGAAGCTGACGCGACCATCCGATCCTGTAAACCGTGTCTGGCGCAAGGGTGAATCGGGTTCAAGCGACGCGAGCACGACCTCGACGCCTTCGAGTGGCTGATCCCGGTCGTCTACCACCAGCACCTCGACGGGATCGCGCGCCTCGGGCAAGACGATGCGAACCGGTTCACGCTGGCCTTCTCGCACTGTGACGCGCTCGCGCACAACGGGGCGATCAGGATTTTCCGGCCGCGCCACGGTGAGCGTGACCTCAGAGGGAAGGGACGCGAAGGCAAACCTTCCGTCGTCTGCCGTGTATGTGGACTGCACCCGGGCACCCAAGCTGGCCGACAGCTCGACGCGCACTCCACCGATGGAGCGGCCCCAACGATCGACCACGATTCCTTCAATCGAACCGCCGCCGCGCAACACCACCTTTACCTCGGCACTAGCGCCGGGCATGAGCGTAACCAAATCGCTGAGCCCCTCCACGTACGCGGGGTGACGAGCCAGCGCGCGCAAGCGCCCAGGCGTGACCGGATGTGCTCGGAAGCTGCCGTCGTAGCGCGTGACCCACTGTTCGACGTCGTTGATGTTCTTCACGCTGAGCGGGCGCCGTTGACGCGCCTCTTCGCTCGAAAGCAGGTAATCAGCCCCGGGAACCGCGCCGGGAATCGGCGGAATCGGACCCTGTGTTACCCCAAGTTCCCCGACGGCCATCATGGCTTCGGGCCCACCGAGCGCGCGCGCAAACCCGACGGCTTGAAGTTCGCGATAACGGGGCGTTTCCGCGACGGGCAAACCAGAAAAATCAGTCCCGACGATCTCGATCGTGGCACCGTCGATGGCGTGATCGAACGGATCCACGACGCGTCCGACGATCGTCCCACCACGGCGTAGTGCCACACGCACGAGTGTACTCGAGTCTTCGGGGACGGGTACCACACTCGTTCCCACGAAGTCACGCGCCGTTGCCGAGGCCGAGAGTGGTCCAGGTTCGAAGGGCCCAAGCACTACGCGGCCATCGTTATTGCTGCGTCCTCGTTCCGGGAACGTCGAGAGACCACCCTCTGCTACGACTACGTCGGCATTCGCGACCGGGGCGATGGGCTCGCTGTCACCATCCGTTACGAGTACGGTCAGCATGCGGCCCGGCATCAGTCGCAGCACGAGTGACTTCTGTTCCCCGCGTGCAAGCGCGACTCCGAGTTCGGTGCGGCTCACCCGATCGCCCTTTACCGCCTTCAAATCGAAGGAGCCCGCGAGTAGGCCATGCACGTTCGCCTGCCCCTTTTCATTCGTGGTGGCGCGCCGCGCAGGCCAAAGGCTAGTTCCCGAGAGCATGACGGTAGCTTCTGGAATTGGGATGCCCTGGCCGTCTTCTACGCGCACCAAGAGCGCACCCAATCGGCGTAGCTTGACGGACATGGGCGCGACAATGCCGCGCAGATCGGCGGATTCGTAGCCGCGCGCCGACACCCGAATACGGTACGGTGGCTGGCCTAAGCGCGCAACCGTCGCTCTCCCGCTCGCATCACTCAACGCGCCATACGGCAATGGATCGGTGGTGGAGACGAGCACGGTAGCATTCGCGATTGGAGTGCTCTGCTCGTCGAGCACCGTTACTTCCTGCATATGTTCAGTACCGAGGACGAGCTCTGCCTCGCGTTCAGCCTCGTCCATGACGAACTGCGTCGACGAACGCGCCATTTGAGGCGCTTCTGCGGTGATCCAAAGTGCGCCGCGGGGCAGATGAGCGATTCGCGCCTTGCCGGTCGCATCGGTCGCCGCCGCACCAACCAAGTGGTACTTGCCATCGAACTCGTAGAACACCTTGAGCTTCGACGCCACCACGGGCGCTAGCGGAGCTACGGGTCTCGTGTTTCCCGAGCCCGCGGTTCCCGACTGCTGCACGTCACCGCCCTGAAGCGCGGTGACCACGCTCACCAACAGGACGGCATCGCGTTCGAAGGGTGGCGATGCGGGAGCAGGTGTGTGAACAGGTGGTAGGTCGACGCGCTCGGGCGTATCCCGAACGCCGAGCGCAAACAGCAGGCATGCCAACGTCGCGATATACGCAGCGATTCGCTGGGAAAGGGGACGACTTGGCACGTCGAGACCATAACCCCGAACCTGCTTGCAGGCGAATGCGCGCCGACTCAGCGGCCTTCGTCCCCGATTTACCCTGTTCGGGCTAGGCTGAACGGGAATGCGGAACTGGACTCGTCGCGCGCTTCCGATGCTTGCCTTACTGAGCGAGGTCGCATGCGGGAACGCCGAGCGTCCGCCATTGTACCAGCGCCGCACAGACCCAGTGAAAGTGGACGCTGGGATCTCGATTCCCATCGACACCGCGGACGCGAGCGTTGCACCGCCCGAGGACACGACGGGTCTATGTGGCAATCAGATCCTGCGCCCGGTGCTGACTCGACCCAATCTATACCTCGTGTTGGATCGCTCCGGCAGCATGACGAATCCAATGCAGGATCCCGTGACGCAGCTCTCGATCGAGAAATGGAAAGCGGCGCGTCAGGCAGTGCACGAGGTGCTTTTCACCTTGGGGCATCGACTAGCCTACGGTGCCGCGGTTTTTCCGGAATTCGGCGTCGTGAATAGTTGCGCACCAGGTGCCGAGATCGATCCGCTCTCTGACGGAGACGCGGTGACGTACGCGCGCAATGGCGTGACGGGGCCGCATCTGAAGAGACTGCAAGCGGCACTAGACCGATTCGTCCCCGAAGGATCGACACCAACGAGCTCTACGCTGAATTCCCTCGTGGATCGCTTAATCGCCTTTCCCGCCAATACCACCGTCATCTTGGCAACGGACGGGGCACCCAACTGCAACGAGAACGCGGCATGTGACGTCAATCATTGCAGTCCGAATCTCGAACACGCTCCGCTTCCTGGAGGAGGCTCTTGCAGCGCCAACGTCAATTGCTGCGGCGCGGACTACTATGGGCCGATCTTCTGTATAGACGTGGACGCGACGCTCGTTCCACTCGCCCGCTTGCTCGCGCACGGAATCAAGACCTACGTCGTTGGACTTCCGGGCAGCGAAGTCTTTGCGGACGTGCTCGAACGCATGGCGATTGCCGGCGGGACTGCACGTACCGAACCTGTCGGCATAAACGGCGCCAATGCAGCGGGTGGCGCCAATGCAGCGGGTGGCGCGGGACCATTGGGCGCCGACGTCAGTTTCGCGGGCGCAGCCAGTTTTGGTCTTGGCGGCGCGATAACGGCGAGTGCGCCAACGGGCAATGGCGGCGCGATAACGGCGAGTGCGCCAACGGGCAATGGCGGCGCAGCAATTGTTGGCGGCGCGCGTTCGAGCGGGCCTGGGTACTACCCAGTGACGGATGCCACACAATTGACGGCGGCGCTGCGCAAGATCACCGCTACATTGTCGATCAGTTGCACCGTCCAATTGGACGCGGCCCCGCCGGATTGGTCGCTCGTCAACGTGTACTTCGACAACACGCTCGTACGAATGAATTCCACTGACGGCTGGAAGCAAGTCGACGCTCGGACGCTCGAAGTGACAGGCACATTGTGCGAACTACTCCGTTCGGGTGACGTGTTCCAGATGCAGATCGTCGCGGGATGTCCCACCGAAGTACTGAGATAATTCCTGCGAAGAGCGACGGCCCTTGCGAACAGTGACGGCCCTTGCGAACAGTGACGGCCCTTGCGAACAGCGGCTGTGACGGTGAACCGTGTCGGTCGCTGCTCGTGAGGGGTGCTCCCATGACGAGCAGAAATGAGGGCACTTTAGTGAGGTTCTACCAGCTGCAAGAAGTCGGAGTTATGGGACAAAATCCGCCATACATTTGGCTAACGTCAACGCGCGGAGGACGAAAACTCACTCCCGGCGCAGCCATACATTTGGCTAACGTCAACGACGTAAAGGATACGAATACTGAGGAATCCCCTCAGTTGGATTGCACAGAAGGGCGGCTTTCCGCTCTTCCTGGCCAATTCCTCTCTTCCGACCCACTCGCGAAAAAGCTGCGATCATTCCTGAAATTGAGGGAATTTCTCAGATACGAATGCTCACTTCCGGCACAGCCGGTAAGAGTCGACCAGCGTCTTGGTGGCACTGTCAAAATGCTCAGCGCCAGCCATGGCTTCGCTTCAATTATGCGGCTGGCGCTGGTTGTGGCATCTTGATGTTTGCCTGCGGGTTTGCTGCGATCGCGGACTATGCAACAGCCGTTTAGGCGGACCACCATTCTACAGGCACCCTTGCGCGAGTCATCATCCCGCCCGACAAACCATCCCTTTCGGACACTCCGTGAGGCTACCACCGGCGAAGGTCGCAGCGATCCATAGCGCAAACAAGATCGCCAACGTGCGAGCAGCCTGACCCATAGTTCTCGAGCAATAGAAAGCTAAGCCCACATTGATGAATTGCATCAAGAACCAGGGAAACAGAATTACCACCATGAGCCACAAGCCGTCCCCCGGGCCACCATAGATTACGGTGCCGGGCTTCATCTCGGGAGAGACCTCGCTGCGAAGGGGCCAGTAGCTCCACACATGCAACGGAACACAAATCACTGTCACGATCGCGACTACAAAACGTCGTAACTTCAGCGATGGTCTTGGTGGGTCGGCCATGTGAGGCCGCCGCCGGAATTGCACGAAAGCGATGACCGTGAACGCAAGCGCGAGAAGAAATGGGAGAACTACGAGTACCACTGAAAGACAGTTAGCAGCGCTCCAGACGCCCGCCAGTTTTCTGTATGACAGCGAGCCTTCTCGATACCCATTCCTACGGCAGCTCGTTTCCGTTCATCAACGTCGTGTGCGGGAAGCCTTAGTTGCCGCAAATCGGCGTTGGCTTCCCCACCCAAGCCGCGATGGCTGCCGCGGGGTCAACTGAAGTCGACGCCAAGATTGCCGGCCTAGGCCAAACCGGCGACAATCATGCGTCCCTCATGCTCGAACGCTCGGCTCTCGGACAGAGTCAATTAGGCGTCGTACAATAACGTGACCGCATGGATGCGATACCGATTGGATGGATCTACGCCAAACACCGACCGAATGGACTCAGGCCGAACGCCGCTCGAATGAACCGAAGTCAACTCGAAATGGGCTGAAATGGGGCCCAAACATGCCTTCAGTCACCAGAAAGCGCATTGACGACAGGTGACGCAATGGCTGAAGATAGGCCTCCAACGGGTGACCATCACCGGCTTTCGTGCTAACAGCGGTCGCAGCTGTGGCTTGGGGTCAAGACGGTAACGCGCTTCTCGCACGGTCTATCTGGCGCAGCGACGTCTGTCGGCAGAACGCAACGGCAAAATAAGCAATGGCAAACACGGCACCAGTCCCGAACGTACGCCCCGCCATGAATCCGGCAGTCATCGTTGCGGGCGGGGGTGGCGATGGGGGTGGTGCCAGCGGTGGCAGTGGCGGCTCAGGCGGCAAGGGCATTGGCGCCAATACCGGCAAGGGTAATCAGAACCCAGAGGACGGCAGTAAGTCGGGTGCAGATTGCGGCGCTGGTGGCAATGGCGGTTGCACGGGGTGTTCATCGCAAATCGCCAAAGGCGACCCCGTTGACGTCGCTACGGGTGAAGTGTTCACGATTCCAGTGACAGATCTGTCGCTGCGTGGCTACTTCGATTTCGAACTCATTCGTTCGTACAGTTCGCGCGACAGGGACCTCGATCGTGGGTTGGGCTACGGCTGGGCGCATAGCTTGGATTGGGAGATCCGGCGCGAAGGGGACCGCCTGTACGTGACGAGTGGTGAAGGTCACCACGAAGAGTTCATCGCACCGGAACTCGGCAGATCAACCGAGGAGGGGCCCTGGGTCATTACTACGCTCGATGGCGGCTACGCGTTGCGCGCGGGCAATGAGTTCGTGCACCACTTCGTGGTTGACGAAACGGATCGTGAACACTTCGTGCTTTCGAAGGTGACGCATCCAAGCCGCGGTGAGCTTGGCCTGTTCTACGAAAGAGGCAGGCTTACGAGTGTGGTCGACACGGTGGGGCGAACGATCAGGTTTGCACGCGACCGACAGGGCCGCGTGATCTCGATCGAGGTACCACCGCCAGAGGGTAGAACGCGATGCTTTGCGCGTTTTCGCTACGACGAAGAGGGAAACCTAGCCGAGACGTTGGATGCGGACAGCCGCAGCACCACCTACAGCTACGATGCGGATCATCGACTGATTCAGTACCGCTACGCGACGGGGCTGACCTTCCACTTCCGGTACGACCGCGAGGGCCGTTGTGTCGAAACCTGGGGCGATTACCCCGGCGGAAGAGATCCGGCACTCGCCGCGAACGTGCCCGAATACCTCGCCGATCACGAGACGCACGCTAAGGGCATTTATCACATTCTGATCGATTACGGCCCGGAGGGCTACCG
>JBLNFG010000475.1:0-8122 GCA_050263495.1 Myxococcales bacterium
CCCCCTGCATTCGCGGCCAATGACGAGGCACCGCCCTGCAACGCTCCTCCTTGCGCCGGCGTACCGCCCGTCGCTGGAGCACCACCGTTTGGCGGCGTACCGCCCGTCGCTGGAGCGCCACCGTTTGACGGCGCTCCGCCCGTCGCTGGAGCGCCACCCACCACACTGCCGCCAAAGCTCGACGTGCTGGCGTCGCGGTTCGACGAACCACCGATAAAGTTCGGTACCCCACCGGAACCAGCGCCCCCACCAGCGTTCATTCGACTGCCGTAGCCTAGAATGATCGACACGGACATACCACCGGACACGTCCGTAACTCGGCTGATTGCGGCGCCGACGCCACCGTTCATGTTCGGCCCACCACCGAATACGGAAGGCCAGCCGCCGTTCGCGTTGAGTACACCGCCATTCGCGTTGAGTGCACCGCCATTCGCGTTGAGTACACCGCCGTGTGCGCTCGGAGCGCCACCAGAACCCGGCTTCCCTCCGGTATGCGAGTGCAGAGAACTACTACTCGTTCGAACTGACGGAGTGCCCGCGCTCGGAACAGCGTCAGAACTGCCGCCCACGCTCGCGTTTTCCGCAGGGTCGACGAGATATAGGTCTCTGCAGCCAACCAGTGCTCCTGCCGTACATGCAATCGCCGCGAAGGAAACAACGGGACGTATCGTGGTCATTGTTGTAGTGCTTTCAATCGTTGTCGCGCCTGATCGGCCTGCTTCACGTTCTTCCGCTCCGCACAACTGCGATACGTACTAATGGCTTCATCAATTCGACCAAGCCGCTCTAAGCAGTTGGCAAGTCCGAATTGAGCCTGGGCGCCACGCGGCCCCGGATCCGCGGCAATCAGACGATACTCGGCGATTGCCGAAGCGCAGTCATACTTCTGTTCGCGCAAGAGATTGCCGCGGAGCAACCGCAACTCGACGGCGCGGGCACGCCCAACCGGGGTGGACAGGACTTGAGCGCTCGCCGTAAGCGCTTCGTCGACTCGACCTAGTCGTGCCAACAGATCGACTCGAGCCATCTGCGCTTCGGGCGCAAGCGTACCCGAGGCGAAACGTGACCCATACTCGTCAAGGGCAGCGAGCGCGCCCGTCGGGTTCGCCAGTACGTCGCGCCGAAGTCGCGCTACCTCGTAAAGAGCCATTTCGGCGGAGAGGCCAGCGCCGGTCGCAATCTTCAAGTAGCACTGCTCGGCAGCGGCACTCTTGCCGGCATGGAGCAAATCGCGACAACTCGCGGGATCACTGGGCGATGCTTCGCTATTCACTGTCTGGTGCTTGTCGGTCGCAACGTGCACTGCCACCGCGGGCGCAGTTCTGCTCGGCACCATCTCCGCAGTAGAGCTAGCCTCTGGCTTTTCGTCCTGCGTAGGGGGTTCAATCACCACTGCCGCACTCGCGTTTGACCAGCGCCCGCCCGCATCAACCGTTGCAAGGGCTCGATCAGAATCGCGCACTTCCACGCGCCCCTCTGAGACTTCTAGCTCAACCGTGGGCTCGTTCACCTTGACGGAGAACCGGGTGCCTTTGACCACGAAATCGATGCCCCGGGTCTTGACGACGAAGTGGTGTCCCTGCGGCTGACGAGCGACGGCGATCTCGAGTCGCCCGCGCTCGAACTCGACTGAGGTGCGCTGCGCAGCCTTTCGATAGGTACCTTGGGCGCCATCGTTCAAGACGACCTCGGTCCCGTCTGGTAGCCGACTTCGACCGGCAGCGAGAAGAATCGCCGCAGCCGCGCCGTTGTTCGAGGTCGAGCTGGCAACATTATCCGCGCCGCGCAACCACTTCGAGTCGAAGCCGGCGCTGTCCCATCCGAACCAGCCCACGAACATGCCAGCTGCCAGCGCAGCCAGGGCCCATAGACGTCGAGTAGAGCTACGCGATCCTTGTTTTTTTCTGCCGAGCTCGACCTGCAGGCGCTCCCAAGCGCGCGGCTGGTCGATATTGCTGTGGTACACGGATTCCGCCGCCATGAACTGCGCGGCTAGCGCGGGATGCGATTGCGACAGCCTAGGGGGGGGCGAGGAATTGCGGCTGTTGGTCATTCGTTACCTACCGCCTCTGATTCGCCCAATCCCAGAGCATCACGGAAAATGCGTCGAGCGTAATGCAAGCGGCGCCAAACAGTAGCTTCCGGACACTCAGCAATCGTCGCGATTTGCTTCCCCGGTAGCCCTTCGAACTCGTAAAGCACGAAGACCAGCCGATCGCCTTCGTTCATCCGATCGAGCGCGGAGCTGATTCGCTTGAAGACGGTCGACTCCGTCATGGTCGCCGGGGGAACTGTCGGGTGTGCAGGCAGGTCGTTCTGCAACCGTTCCCGAATGACTCGGATGATGCGCGAGCGACTGCGGACCCTCCGCGCCTGCGTGACGCAAAGACGGTAGAGCCAGGTTTTGAGATCTGCCTGGCCCCGAAAAGACGGGAGGTATCGAAACAACTCCACGAAGACGTCCTGACAGGCGTCCTCGATGTCGCTCTCACGGGCCCCAAGTTTCCGAAGAAATGCGACGGCCACCGGGTAGTACCGCCGGTGCAGTGAGTGCCACGCTCGCGAATCACCGGCCACGCAGCTCTGAACGAGCGAATCCTCGATGGTAGTGACGGTCAGCGGCACTTCGATACCCTGGACCTGCTTGGAGTCCTCTGTCGGGCCAACCTTCATGGGAAAATTACGCCCCACAGTTCAAACATGCCGGCCAGTCGGGTCTTCGCGACGTCGAACTCGGAATCGCCTTCGAGGAGGAAGCGCCGACTCTTGAGCAGAACACGATCCACGGAGAAGCCGGCCACGAGTGCGATCCCGGGGAGCAACCAATAGGCTGCTCCCCCGCGGGCGCCCGGACCAAAGGCAGCGCGCCAGCCGCTCTTGCCACTTTCAACCTGCGAAGTCGTGGCCTGCTCGAAGCTGACCAATACCTCTGGACCCATGAACAGCCGTAGCTTGTCCCTAACCACGACCTCATAAGTTAGCGCCATGCGCAAGGGGAACAGCCGAAGGTGCGCTGCCCCACCCTTGAGCTCGTGTTGTTCGTCACGCCATGGAACAGAGAATCGCAAGTCAGTGCGCAAACGCGACGTCATCGCGCCGAACAAACCAAAACTGCCAACCGCACTCCCCGGAACGGATTCGTAACCACTGCCCGCGGTAAGTCCCAACGCATACCCCGAATTCTTTGGTAACGATCCTCTGGTATTGGTAGCCGGAGTCGATTCAGTCGACACAGTGGGGTGATTCGTCGGGCGAGACGCAGACTCGGATTCCGTGTGCGGCGTCGTGGCTCCCGGCGCAGGCGTAGAATCGTTGAGCAGGGACGTGGCGTCGTTCGCGGCGGCTTGGCCCAGATCGCGAAAGAAACCATCGATCACGAGTGCAATCGCCTGGGCCACAGTTGCACACGATTCACCGCGAATGGGCAACTGGCGGACTGCTTTCTCTGTTCCCGCGGGATCGATGATGACGAGCCGGACGTAATCACCGTGACTGCCCGTTGGATCGTGAACCGTGCTGTAACGGCCGTGCCAGGTACCTCCACCCTCTACTTCGAGTGTTCCAAGACGCTTTCGCACGGCATCACGGGTCATCGCGAGTTCTGGACAGAGCGCGTCCGGCGTGTCTGTGTCCAGGCGAAACTCGGTTGGCTGAAAACCAACGGTGATTGCTAGCAACAGCCAACTCAATCCCATCTCTTACCCCGCATACGAGAGTTCCCCTCACGGAAGACTTCCGTGACGGTGGCTCATACACTTTCCGCTTGGCAGAGGCCAGTACCGCAGCCGTCGTGAGTAGTGCCCGATGCCTCGGGTTCCGTTCTGGCTGCAGCACAATCTCTCCAACTGTGGCCGTCTGGAAGGTTCATGCGTCGCGGTATTTCGCGGTCGGAGTCTCGGCAACCTAGAAACTGTGTGCGCGAAGTCGTCCACCACACTGGCTCAAATGGGCTAGAACGCCAGCGTTGGTCTCGATTTGGCGTCGCGGCCAGTGTGAAGGCACACCGTTTCTGGTTCAACGTTAGCCTCGACACGGTATCGATACCTCACCCAACGGAAAGCGCCGTTCAGCATCACGCGCCCCAACCAAACGCGCTGGTTCAAGGACCAAACCCAAACTATCGTGTAACGCACGGCGCAGTGCGATCGGCGAAATAGCATCGCAGCGAAAGCTGAGCTCCGCCACACGGGTGCACCTCCCGCAGGACCAAACGCCTTGCGCACGGATCACGTCCGTTGATTCAACCCAACAAACGCGAACTTATCGCAGCGCCTCGCCGGATGACACTGTACTTGACGGACGGGCTACGTACCAATGCTGCACGCTGCTGGTTAACAATTGGTCCCCCGCCGGATGAACTGCTCGGTGCGCAAGCGCCTTGACGCGGCGCATGCGAGCGGAAACGCCCTCCCTCAAGTAGATCTCGAGTGTCATCTGCAGATGCGGGATCACCTGTGCCAGATTCCTGCGGCTCAATGCGGAACTATCGAGGCCAGCGCGCACGCAAGCGCGCGCAACGGCAGCAGGCCCAATGATTCGGGACAGACCCGTCGCATCCACCACTTCGTCGAAGAATTTGCGTCGGGGTTCGCCGTTGGGGGACATCTGGAGACGGCAACTATGACACGCTCTTTCTGACACTCAACTGTTCTCTTGGTTCGTAACCGAAATGACACTTGCCTAATTCCTTGGACTATCGCCCACGACACAGTTCGCCTCGCCGCATCGATGGTTCCTTCGGGAACAGCCACGCGCCTGTAGAAGACCGGCCGCTCGACACTCATAGCCGCAGTGGGCAACCGGTGTGAGCACGCACTGCGTGGACGCAAACAGCCAACCAATTTATGTTAAGACCCGCAACAACTGTGTGAGGATTCCTCGACCTCACCCCAGCAGGGACTCGCAGCCCCAGCGACGCCAACGCCGCTCACCCTCATCAAAGCGCAACCAACGGGTTGCGGATCACGCAGGCGAACCCTAGGGCTACTCGACGAGGAGGAACACCCTGATGACCATTCCTGCCAAGCGGTCAGCAAACACTTGCGTGTACTTGCCGACGCAGGGCTCGTCAAAGGAACACGGTCGGACCGCAATGCTGTGTGGGCACTAGAGCCGCTGGGCATTTCCGAGGCGCGCCGTCTGCTAGAGGGCATCTCTCGCGAGTGGGACGACACGTTGGAGCGGCTACGAGAGTTCGTGGAGGGATGAAACTTTGAGCGTTGCGCGAATCAGAGAGAACAAGCGCCGGATGTGATACCGACTAAGCTGTGTTGTCGCTGGTTTTTGCCGAGACCCTTCGGCCCTGGGACTACGCCGCCCGGCTCTATACTCCTAGAGCAAGGAACCCCCTAGAATTGGGCGGCAAACGTGTCTCGCCAGCGTTGACGCCACGTCGAGGATCGGCGACCGTGAGCCCTCGTCGTGGGCGGCACACGTCTGACCCACATACCTGATCGTTTGAAGGTTGGACACACAGGTAAGTCTAACCACCAAGAAGAGGAAGGGAGCTCTCGATGCAGCCTAGAGGAACTAAGTTGAGGGGAAAGTCACTATGCGCGACTTGGATTGCACCGGCGGCGTTAGCGCTGGCGGCGGGACTCACGTCTGGCCAAGTCTTCGCGCAGGTTGAGGTGCAGAACCTCGCGAATGGCAACTTCGATACGGGTGTGGCAGACCCTTGGTGGACAGGAGGTAGCGCCACGACGCAAGTGGTGGACGGCCGCTTGTGCATTGATGTCGCGGACGGCACAGTGAACCCTTGGGATGCGATGCTCGGGCAAAGTGGCGTGCAGATCGAAGCCGGCGAACTCTATCGCTTCCAGTTCGACGTTTCGGCAGATCAACCCGTCACGTTCTCGACCACTGTCCAGCTCGCGCAAGAACCATATACCTCACCGCTCGCTCAGCAGATTCAGGCTGACCTCGAGCCTCAGACGTATTCGTTCGAATTCACGTCCGCGGAAGCCATCGAGAGCGGCCAAGTGACATTCCAACTCGGTGGAGCGGCGCAGGGCTTCACCGTGTGTCTCGACAATATTTCGCTCGTGGGCGGTAAAGGCTACGTGCCCGATTTGGGCCCGAACGTGCGTGTGAATCAGTTGGGCTATGTACCGTTTGGACCAAAGCGCGCGACCGTTGTGACGGACGCGACAACACCGCAGTCGTGGCAGCTCAAGCGAGAGGACGGCACGGTCGCGTTGCAGGGTCAAACGGAGATATTTGGCCTCGATGCTCCGTCGGGTGATATGGTTCACACCATCGATTTCTCGCACTATCACCGCGAAGGAACGGGCTATACCTTGAGCGTCGGCGGTGTCGCAAGCTACCCGTTCGCGATTTCGCGACGCCTGTACGACCAGCTTCGGTACGATGCCGTTCAGTTCTTCTATCCCCAACGGAGCGGCATCGAGATCCTGGCGCAGTATGCTGGAGAAGCGTATGCACGCCCCGCCGGTCATCTCGGCGTCGCGCCAAACCAAGGCGACACATCGGTACCGTGCATCGACGCAACCTGTGACTACAGCTTGGACGTGAGCGGGGGATGGTACGACGCGGGGGATCAGGGCAAATACGTGGTCAACGGCGGAATCTCCGTGTGGCAGCTGCTCAATACCTACGAACGTGCGTTCCCATTCGGTTCCTGGAAACTACGCGACGGGACGCAGCAGATCCCAGAGCAGAACAATCGCATTCCGGATATTTTGGATGAGGCGCGCTGGGAAATGGAGTTCCTGCTGAAGATGCAGGTTCCCGACGGAAAGCCCAACGCAGGAATGGCATTCCATCGCATTCACGATGCGGCTTGGACGGGCTTCCCGACCATGCCCGCGCTCGATCCGCAGCCGCGTTACCTGCACCCGCCAAGCACCGCCGCTACGCTCAACCTCGCAGCGGTCGCAGCCCAATCCGCACGGGTCTTCTGGCGTTGGGATTGGGGCTTTGCCATGAAATGTCTGTTCGCCGCGGAAAAGGCCTGGGCCGCTGCCGTGGCGAATCCCGAGGTGTACACCTCGCCCGCCCCGAGCGGTGGCGGAGAGTATGGCGACACTAACCTTTCCGACGAGTTCTATTGGGCTGCTGCAGAACTCTTCGTGACCACTGGCAAGAGCGAGTACCGCGATCAGGTCTTGAACTCGCCAGTGCGGCAGGGCCAAGGAATCCCAGCGAACGGTTACGTTTGGCGCGACGTGGCTGCGCTCGGTGACCTTTCGCTCGCGTTGCTGCCCAGTCGACTGCCGCCACGCGAGGTCGCGAAGACTCGCCAGGCCATCGCGCGGGCAGCCGATGCCTTGATCGACACGATGGACGGCCAAGGTTATCCGGTCCCGTTCCGCCCCGCGAATGACCGGTACTACTGGGGCTCGAACGGCCAGGTCTTGAACCAGATCACTATCCTTGCCGCCGCTTACGACGTCACGTGGGACTGGCGTTACCGCGACGCCGCCTTCGAAGCCATGGACTACATCCTGGGTCGCAACGGGCTCAATCAGTCGTACGTCACCGGTTACGGAACTAAGGCTAGTTTGAATCAACATCATCGATTCTGGGCCAATCAGGCGGATCCAACGCTACCGCATCCGCCGAAGGGCTCCGTCGCGGGAGGACCGAATGCCAGCCTCGAAGACCCAGTAATGGCTAAGTGGCTCATAGGGTGCGCGCCGCAGAAGTGTTATATCGACGACATTCAGTCGTATTCGACGAATGAGGTCGCAATCAACTGGAACTCGGCGCTCGCCTGGGTCGCAGCGTGGCTAGCTGACCATTCGTAAAAGTAGGCCTCTGCCGCTTTCCTGCCCACCACCGCTCCGGCCTCGCCGGAGCTTGCTCCTCCCAAATTCGTGCTCGCTAAAGCTGAGCGCGGATGGGAGGAGCCGCGGAGGGGAGATGTATCTTCACGTCACTCATCTCCTTGCAGCGACGCGAAACTGCGCTCGCGGTGTGCACGTCCTTCGGAAAGGTTTACGTCCCGAACAACCTGCGACGAGCGCCCAAGGTCGAACTACCTGCGAAAGCGGGCCGCGCGCGAGCGAATCGAGGGCGCCCAACCGGGCTACCGTTGATCGATTAGCTCACATGCCCGATATCTCCGCGGTGCAAAGCGCCGTTGAGTGCGCTTGAGGAG
>JBLNFG010000476.1:0-3347 GCA_050263495.1 Myxococcales bacterium
ACCGGACAGAATCGTGTCCGCGCCGTAGTTCTCATAGAAGGGCGAAAACACGATCACCTTGTCGTTTGGATTCACCAAACTCATCAGACTTGCGAGCATTGCTTCCGTACTGCCGCACGTCACTACCAGGTTGGACTCAGGACTGATCGGATAGCCCAACCAGTCTTCAAGTTTTCTGGCCAATGCGCGGCGGAAATTCTCTGCGCCCCACGTGATGGCGTACTGATGAAAGGGGCCGTTAATTGCCTCGTGTGCGGCCTGAAGAAGTTCTGCTGGTGGGTCGAAATCGGGAAAGCCTTGAGAGAGATTGACCGCTCCGCATTCGTTACAAGCCCGAGTCATTTTGCGAATGACGGACTCGGTGAACCTTTGGGTACGCAGCGAGGTTTGGACCATGGCACTCGGTACATAGCGCAGCCGAATTCAGATGCCGGTAGCTGCCCGTCAATTTGCGCCACAAATCACTCACGAACGGCACCCTGTGCATCGAGGCGCACGACGCGCCCTGCGGTCCCTTCAGGAACGGCACCCTGTGCATCGAGGCACGACGCGCCCTGCGCGGTCCCTTTAGGAACGGCACCCTGTGCATCGAGACGCACGACGCGCCCTGCGCGGTCGCTTCAGGAGCGAACGCACTGCTTGATGCTACCGTCGTGAAGGAGCGAGGGAGTAGGTCGTCGAACGATTCCTCCATCCGCCCGATGGCGTCGATATGGTGTTACCCTGCGCAGCACGTAATCACGAGCGAATCAGTATACGCGCCGGGTTCCTCTTCGCTGAAGTCGCTCGAGAACTGGATATCCTTGAACCCGGCGCACCCCAATAGACCTCGGAGCTCCTGCGGATAATACTGCCGGTGTGTCAGCGGAACCGTAAACGCACCGCTGCCGTCCCTGGGCGTGAACTCCATCCACACGACCATGAGCTGCCGTATCGGGTCGTATTCGAATCGCTCGGTGTATCCGAAGGTTTCGCCCGTCTCTGGATGGGTGAAGTCGGGGCACTCTAAACGTTCGTCGGAAGATCGCGCCAGATCAGCGGCTTGCGGCAGTGAGGCGTCGAACACGAATCGGCCATCCTTCGCGAGATGCTCACGGGCGTGTCTTGCCAAGGCAAGAAACTCTTCCGGCTCGTACAAGTGAAGAACCGTGTTGAATGGCGCAATCACGAGTGGAAAGCGCTCGTCCGTGCTGAAGTCACGCATGTCCGCGTGTTGAATCCGAACACGTTGACATATGTTGGGAGGCAGATTTCCCAACTGCCGCTCCAAATCGTTGAGCATCGGCTTGGACAGATCCACCGCCACAACAGCCGCCCCGGCCTTGGCCAGAGGAATGGTGATCCTGCCGTTACCGCAGCCGTACTCCAGAACACGTCGATCCTGGCATCCCCGCGCCAAGCCAACGTAGTAGTCGACATCGTGCTGTCGATCGCGATAGGTGAGTGAGTAGTACGCGGGATCCGCGTAATGCGCCAAAGACCCAAAGTCACCAGCGTGGCCCAAGGTCTCGAGTGAAATCTCAGATGGGTCCATCTCGACTCCCGGGGCACTAGAACGCTCTGCGTAGCGTGGCGAACAAGCCAGTGGTTGGCGCTGACCCGAATTGCTCGAGCGGCAATTGCCTTCCCAAACTCACGAAAGCTCGTTGTTCGGAAATCGATGCAGCGCCGATAACAGCCAACGCCTGTTGGCGAGTTCGTCAGTTGATGCGAGATGCAGCGATGACTTCATCGAGGTATTCACGCACGACTTCATCCGTGTTGCGGTGGAAGCGCACCTTGCCTTTGGCGATCTCGCGCAACGACACCACTGCAGCCTTATTCTTGGCGTTAACCAGTGGGCGCGCCCCACGCATGAGGGTCCTGCAGCGGCTAGCCGCTAACACGACCAACGCGAACCGGTTCTCTTCCTGCTCTAGACAATCTTCGACGGTGACGCGGGCCATGTTTTGCTACTTGCTCCTAAAGTCCGTGGGGCCGGAACTATGACGCCCCATCAAACACTCTGCAAGCAGAAGCGTCACTGCTCGCAGGTTCAGTGCTGGTTTAGCGCTCGCCGTCTACGGTTCGAGGCGTATTTGGCGAGCAGTTTATGACCGAGACGCTCGTTTGCCTGCCTGCGCGCCACGTTGATTCTATCGCCCTGCCCGAAGGCTTCTCGCCGTTGGAGCCGCGAGTCCTGGACCGACTGTTCGTGGCCGATGCGCTTTGGCTTGGACCCCGTAACTGGCTTGAGACCGACGAAGGGTTTCGCCAACTGGTCAGCTACGTCGTGTTCAGGCATGCGAACGACGTGCTGATGTACCGCCGAACTAGCAAGGGCGGAGAAAGCCGACTGCACGGGCGCATCTCACTTGGAGTAGGTGGCCATGTGAATGCCGCGGATCTCGTCACCAAGGCCGACGTGGTCGATCTGAAGGCTACGATACAGCGCGCATGCGAACGCGAGATCGCTGAAGAGGTGGAGTGTGGTCCTATCCAATTGCTTGAAACGGTGGGCCTAATCAAAGAAACCACGTCGAGTGTCTCCCGCGTACACCTCGGCGTCGTAGCGGTGTGCTGGCTGAAGCAGCCGACGCTAGCTGTTCGCGACCCGGGGTTGGTCGACACACGCTTCGTTCCGGTCGCCGAACTCCACCAGTTGACGGATCAAATGGAAACCTGGTCGGCGTGCTTAATCGACTACCTGAATCTCACCGCGAAGCAGTGAGATCCGCAACGGCCACGCTCCTCCCATCCGCGCGCAGCCTTTTAGGCGAACACGGATTTGGGAGGAGCAAGCACTCGCAGAGCGAGTGCGGTGGTGGGCAGCCAATCATTCCTAGAGTGCATTGCATCGCCCGAGTCATCGTTGTCGGGAGTTGCACGCGATCGGGCGCTGATGCGAGTCGGTTCAGAGCGTTAAGCCCGGGATCAGGCCGTGGCTCGTTTGCCCCTCTGGAAGTGTGCCATTGAGCAACGCATCGAGCTTTGGCTGGAGTTCTTCCTCATACACCTCTGTGTTGAAGTAAAATCTTCGCTTGGCCGTTCCGTCCAAGAGGAATGTCACCGGGATGTTACCGGGCCAATCGCTATGGAGCGCCGCCTTCATCTCCGAAACCGGCGGCTTAGTAACGTAGTACGGCGGAGCAAATCCGAATCCACGCAGAACTTCCGCAATTTTGCCCTCGCTCTCTTCGTCGTCCATGCTCAACGGCAACACGATAATGCCTCTACCCTGGTAGGCCTGGTTCAACTTGGAGAGCATCGGTAGTTCTTCGCGACACGGACCGCACCAGGTGGCCCACACATTGAGTACGACACCTCTTCGATGTAAGCCGCGAACGACTGAGAATAGCCCTTCGGCA
>JBLNFG010000477.1:0-3796 GCA_050263495.1 Myxococcales bacterium
CCGTTTCGATACACCACGACTCGCCGGAGCGGCAGCTGGCCGGAGGTCACATTCGGACCCCGCGCGCAACCGAGGAGAATGGCACACAACCCAACACCTGCGCATAGTCGTAACATGCCCGGATCTTGCCCGAGTACCCTAGGCCTCGTCCATGAATAACAGCTATTGCGCCTGCTGCGATTCTCTTGCAGCGACGAAGGGCCTCGTCGCTGCGGGCACACCTCACAGCGGTCTCGGTGGGCCCGTGACGCAGTTATGCATCGACCGACCCTTATCCCTGAGGAGGCGAAAAGCGTATGTGTCGAGAGAGTGACTGCTGACGCCAGGCCCCCCCCGCGCCCACCACCTCGTCGACCGAGCGCCGCGAATTTGGCTGCCGTAATTACGCAAGAGCAACGACTTGCATTGTCCGGCGAGGCGCTCGGCCTGTTGACGGAGCAGTTGACAGCACGCGTTGTACACTATCGCGCCGATCTGGAAACCAATGCGGAACTCGACGCCATCACGGCGCAAGTCGTGGCCCAAGTGCGCGCAATGCAGGACGTGGTGGCGGCGGAACAGAAATCAAGCCGCCCGATTGAAGGGATTGAAAACGAGCAGATACGATCGTTGATGGGGCTGCTTGGGCGGCTGCTTGGGCAAAACGGTAAGAGCGAATTCATTGCCCACTGGCTGGGACCGGCGGGAAAGCGGGTGGCCAAGCTCTTCTTTGAAAGTGAACTCCACGAGAGAACGAAAGGAGATAAGGAGAGGGTCATTCACAGCGCGTCACAGGGACTGTGTTACGTGCTGGGGCGGTACGCGAATCGTCTTCGTGCCGATCTCGAGAGCTTCGAATACGAAAACGACCAAGTGAAGGAAGCCACCTTCGAACGACTTGAGAGGCTAACGGCAGAGCTACGCACGGAGTTTCTATCGCGACGGTCCCCAGAGTTGAGTCGCATCCTTGCAGCGTTTTCTGAGGTTCTGACCGAGTTTTTGTCGAAACGAATGGCAAACGACAGCGAGGCGTTTGCAAGCGCAGTAGTGAGACAGTCCCGCGCGGCACACTACCCTGGCAGTGTCGGTTATAAGATCAGACGTGAAGCGTTCGACGGGTTTCGTGCGGCTTGGGAGCGTGAATGGATGACCCGGTGGGTTGCCTTTGCCGCAGAACGGTTCGTGGAGCGTTTGAACGCCGAAGGTGAACCTTTCATGGAGGAAACGGTCGCTTTTTTCACGGACCCGCATCTGTATAGCGAAACATCCGTCGTGCTCTGCGAAGCGGCTTACGACTTTCTGTGTCAAGAGGGGTACCTCGACCTACCTCTCGACTGGCGTTTGCAGCTCAACACACACCATCGTTGACGCGGCTAACGGCGTGGACACGCACGATCCGCGCTTGCTTCCGCTTACTTGAGATCCGTCTTTAGGGTGCTGCTCCGACCTCGATCGAGTAACTGACGGTCGCTGAGCCACTGCCAATTGCGCCCAGTAAATTGAACGGCGGTTGGACCTGGCCTATCTTCGCGCTGTGGTCGAGCAGCAAGATGTAGCTGCCCTTGGCAGCCCGAATCACCTGCGACACCTCTGCACCCGAGGGGATTGGAAAGCTCGCGGTCGGCGCAATGGGCGGCGGAGCAAGCGCCGCACCCGTCTGCAGTGCTTCTCGCCAAGACTCGATCGCATAGCGCGGATAGAGGAATGCCTCGATCGATGGGCCATTGACGTGCGTACGAATGAACAACGCCTGGTCGTCGTCGGCAACCTCGAGCGGCCCCGCGAGATCGATCTGCCCGATGCGGATCTCAGCGACCTCATTGGATAGTGAGACGCGCTCGTCGGATGAGAGCGCATACGGCTTGGGCGGCCTCTGCGGCGGCATCAAACGGCCCAGAGTGAATTCGTCGCCCGAGTCGCTTCGAATCGCCGTGAAGCCCTCAGCAAGTCGGCTCGAGAGGATCTGCCCACCGAACGTCATTGCCAAGTACCCGGCGGGCCCCTGAGCTGCCCAATTCACGACGGGGTTTTCGACTGCACCAATCTGAAACTGTGGCGGCACGGCCACGTTGCCCGTCGGGACGCCCCACACGTAAAGGGCGTCCGACTCCATGCGGAAATCCATGCGGTACTCCACTGTCGCACTCGCACGAAACCCCACGCGTCCGGCAATTGGAGTCCACGCAAAGCCCGTCCCAGAAAACGAAAGACTCATGATCTGTCGGGCATCATCGACACGCTGCTGGCAATCGTTCGGGAAGAAACGACCGATAATCGGTCCGGTAGCGTCCATGCGCAACGGCGTCCCCGAGCCAAGGACCTTTGGGCAGACTTGCTGCGCACCGAAGTTGGAGAAGAGCCACCAGCGCAAGCTCGGACTGTCATTGACAGTACTGCGAAACCAAGCACAGCCGCTGAGCGTCACCGAACATGTGATCGCCATGATACAGCGGGTAGCGCGGGCCATCCCGGTCCAAGGCTGCTGAATCTGTCGCAAAAGCAGGGCTCTGAAACTCATCATGCGGAACCTACCAACTCACCCAGCGTGGTCATTAGTCCAGGGTGGACCCCTAGAGCCGGAACCCGATCGAACGTGACCCCTAGCGCGTCGGTGTGCCGACGAAGCTCGACGTCGAGGTCATATAACGTCTCTACGTGATCACAAAGAAACCCAAAGGGAGCAACGACGATTTGACGCTTGCCACGGCTAGCTAGTGAGCTCACGACGTCATTAAGATCGGGGCCCAACCAGCGTCCGCCATCTGCCCCCTGGCTCTGAAATCCCAATTCGATATCGAGCCCGATCGCACGGGCAATTGCTTCTTTGCTGCTTTCGACCTCGCGAGCATAGTTGTCCCCGGCCTCTATCACTCGCATCGGTAGACTGTGTGCGGATAAGACGAGGCTGGCACCGCGCAGCAGCTGGTCGCCTGCCCGCTCACGGATGTTCTCGACGTGTGCATTGACGAGACCAGGATGACTGCCCCACGCTGCCACGCGCGTCAGCCGAATCTCTTCGCCGGGCTGCCCCTGCATCGCCCGCTGTCGTACGCTGACCTCGTCTGAATACAGTTGAACGCTGTATGGCGCCATGGGCAACACGGTTAAGCCTCGGACTCCCTGCTCCCATGCGTCGCCCAATGCCTGCTCGATGCTCGGACGGCCAAATCTCATGCCGACGAATACGGGCTTGTGAACAAGGGTAGCCAGCGCTTCCGCTTGCTGACGTGTTGTTGTTAGTAGCGGCGAGCCTCCGATTAGCTCATAGCGACGGCGGATTTCTTCTACGAGCGACTCACTCGGTGGTCGACCGCGCCGAATGGCTGTCAGGAAAGGAACGAGATCGTCCAATTCCGTAACGGTGCCGTGGGCGACCAACAAAACCCCTTCAGTTGCGGGCAGCGTCATCACAGGCCAGCCAGCATAGCCGAGCCCGTCGGAAAATCGCATATCCGCGAACCTGGCCGTCACATTTCTGCGCAACCGGGCCGTGGCGGCCTCAGGCCTTGCGCGATCGACCGCGTTCCACACGCGCGGATTCGCTTACTGCTGACTTCCCACCCCAAGCACGCACACGTCAGAGCTCGCCCGGGTCCGGGCCTGAAGTCCGATTGGTGCGGTCCGAGAAAGCGGACCCGCGGGCACGCCAATCGTCGGATGAGTGACCGAGCCGAGACTTCCACCTGTTTCTTCGTCCACGGGCTACCGATAACTTCAACGGATAGCGCTATGATGTGAACTGTCGCAGGCGTGAGTCTGCACTCGGCAAGCTTGTAGTGGTCCGTGTTCAGGTTAGCGCTGTCGCGGCCCCAATAGA
>JBLNFG010000478.1:0-2958 GCA_050263495.1 Myxococcales bacterium
ATTATTTGCGCGAGATTCGACCCGGCGTTACAGCCGAGTTGGCTGATGTTAACGTCGACGTGACCGTTGGATGTAGGGCTCTCAACATCAGCGACAGTCGTCGTGTCGATGCTGATACTCCCGGTGTACCAGTCTTGACCGATCTTGACGACCGCAGTACCCGCGTCGAGAGTCCGCACCACATTCTGAGCCAGTTTTAGCGAATCCGTTTGCTCTGGCGCGCCGCGGTCAGCAATGTCGAAGGTCTCGACGCGCTCTTCGGACACGGTAAACAGACGGTCGTTGTGGAGGAAGCCCCGGCGAGCCTCACCGACCGTACCTGCGATGCCCTGCAGGCCTAGCTTGTCGTTAGCCCAATCGATCAACTGAACCCCACTCTGGAACTTGCTGCTGCAGTTGACTTCGTCGTATGTGTAGCCAGAGAATGGCATAAGAACGAGATTTGTCGCATCGAGCACCTGAAATGCCTTGTGGATTCGATCTTGATCCTCGGTCATGGAGGCCCAGTCACCACCGAAGTTCACGCGATCGAGCATGGTCGGCTTGGCAAGATCCGACACGTCGAAGAGTGACACCGCGAGAGCTCCCGCTGCGTTACCTTGGTCGTAGCCGAGTGCAACCAAGCGTTCACCCCTTGGCTCCATGTGGTAAATCCAGCCGGGCATGACAAGTTCACCCGCTTGCCGTGGCTGCGCTGGATCAGACAGATCGATCGTCAACAACGGATCGGTTTGCACCGCTGTGATCGCATAAGCTCGCGGCCCATCGAAACGGACGCTGCGCAGCATCTCGTTCAGCGGAACCACCATCTCGACATTTGCCAGCTTGGTCAACGCCAGTGACGACTCCACGCTGAACGTTTGGATCCGCGGGGATTCTACCGGACGCCAGTCGCCAGGTTGGCTGATGATGCGCAAGATTCCGTTCGTTTCATCCATTTGCCAACGACTGTCGATCTTGCCGGCCGCGCTCACGGATGCCCCGTCCACCAACCTTCCGGATGGATCGGAAATATCGACCACCTGAATGACTGAGCCCTCGGGACCCGCGCTACCATATTGCGGACCTGCAATGTACATGCGCTGGTCATTGACGGAGATGCTGCGCTTCCACGAGTAGCTCAGGGTCGTGTCTTCGACATAGGCGCGCTCGTCCACTTTGCGGATGGCACTAGGTTGCGAAACGTCCAGCGAAACGATGGTCGTGTGCTGCCCCTCGGCACAACGCCAGCAGCTGTTGCTTTCAAAGCCGACCACGTACAGGACGTTACCCACGATGCGTGAGTCCTGTATCGTTCCTGGAACGGCAAATCGCCCGATCACGGCCGGTGAACTCGGATTGCTAGTGTCGAAGGCCACGACGTGACTCGTAGTAACCCAGCGCCGATCACCTGTCGTCTCGTCGGCGACGTATTCCCCGTAGCCATTGTACAGAGCGAAAACGATTTGGTCTCGGACGTACAGTTCGAATGGTTGCGCCTGTAGCTTTGCGCGACCGAGGAGGCGCATTCGATCCCGTGTTGAGACGTCGACAATGCTCAGACCGCCATACTGCGAGAGAGCGTAGAGACGACTTCCCTCAAGCTTGATGATGTCTGCCTCTTCGATTGCGCGGACCGCGGCCCCTCCGTCAACGGGCGTGGATGGCGTCACTCCGCTTGCCGCCGAAGTTCGCTCCATGCCTCCACTGGACGAGCGGCTGATGCCGCTCCTGCCCGCCTCAGGGACGTCCGATTCGAAGATTCCCGGATCGGCGTCGCCCCCTGGTTCGACTCTTGGCTCACAACCCATACCCCCCAACACCAAGCTGGTGAACGAGATCCAATATCCGATCGTTCGTAGAGTCATGTGACTCCTCCTTCGCGCTATGTGCATTACGCACGTGTTGTCGCGACATGACACTGGCCATGCCGCGCTCGCATTCCCTCTGCCCAAAGCTGCGCCCAACGGCGCGGCGACCACAGTCTTGCTGAGGTAACGTCCGCATCGCAAGCACAAATGCAATGGGCGACTCTCACCCAGGGATGTCGATCGTGTGGCAACACACCCATGTGCTTGTAGTCAGTATGTTTGTCCCGCTCGGTCCTGGTGCGCTGGCTTACGTGCTTAGTACCGATAGGGCGGAAAGTAGCTGTAACAGCACTGCGACCCTGACGCATCGCCTAGAAGTCGGAGCTAGTCACTTGTCATTACTGTCTTTCGAAGGCACCCAGATCCGGCGCTGAGCCAGAATACCGGAGGCCGAGGTCCAGCCCACGATCTATCAGATCACTGCCCGGAGCAAGTTTGAGGAAGTCGAGGTTGGGCGGGGATCCATCGTGACCTCTTGGTCCATCGACACCTTTCGAGTCCACACTCAGAGAATCCGCCGCGCTCACGATGACGTCGGTGTTCCAAGAATTGTGGTCGTCCGTCGAGCCTGCATTGACGACCGCCTCGCTGCCATTCGCGTAGTCGAGACAGTTCTGCACGATGTGGAGTGGTGAATACTCGGGCCATTGGTGAGGCAGGCGGATCCCGTATTCGACGTTGTCGTATGCGGTGCAGTTTTCAGACTCTGCCCAAACTGTCGCGCAGTCGAGTCCCGTCTTGACTAATCCTTTCGCTCTTCCGAACTTCTGTGCAATCCAAATGAGGGGATGCATCAGGGCGGACACTTCAGCACGCTTGGGATTGCCTTCGACGTTTGCAGCTGGGTGCAACCTGTTCCAATGGCATTGCCCACTATCGGCTCCAGTGGGGGCGTGAGGTCAAATGACTGAGCGCGATCCTTGGCACTGCGTCGCTGCCTCTCTTGCGACCGCAACATCCGCCGCGGATCTTCGCATTTTCGGATCGAGACTCCATTTTTTTGGTCGAGCAGTCCTTTTCAATGGCGTGGAACTCTCCCACGAAGAACGGCCACTCCCATTCGCCGAAGAAGAATGACCACGCCGTGCCTCATCACATCGGGACGTAA
>JBLNFG010000479.1:0-12340 GCA_050263495.1 Myxococcales bacterium
GCATAGTACTTCGTTTGGGTTCGGACAGACAAGAGCCAATCGTAGAAACCAACCGAAGGTTTTCTGTTTTGTGCGATCGAGTAGATGGCTGCCATGACCGACACGCGACGTCGCAACTTACCATCCATCATCAGCGTTGGCGAGCGATCGAGGCTCGAAACAACCAGAGAATTTGGTGGTTTGTTTCTTAGCCGAACTGACGCTCTCACAAGTTGAGCGCGATGCTTCAAAAACGATCCCCTTTGCAGTGGTGCATTGGGTTCACTCAGATTGCGGTAAAGGACAGCACAAGAACGCACTGCAAACATTGAGCCGACATGATCCATGGACCCAGGCTCGGGCGCCGTTGGAACATTTGCGCGCCACAGCTGGCCAGCATCCGCTTCGAATCTCGACGCGCGCACCGGAGCCTCCAAATTCGGTAAATTGCCTTCACTTCGATGCTCGACGGTGCACAGGCTTTCAGGTTCGTGCGTGAGAGCGCGTCGTGAGCCCGGAGTAAGCGTCTTGGTTTCGCATGAGCCCCGGTGCCCGTTTGCCACGCTCAACAAGTGGAGGTGAGTGGACGAGACGAGCGAGCGGCGGCTCGCTATACAGATGCCTTTCAGCGAGTCTTCGCTGCGCCGTGGGCAGGCAGTGCTGACCCGAATCGCGCAATTGTTTCCGGTGAAACGCAACAACGCGGAGTGCGCGATGCCAAACCGGGTCACCGTGTTATCCGAGTTATTCACGAAGTTGCAGTTGCTGCAGCCGTGAGTGTGCCCCTTTTGTCGTCCAACGTGACGAACTCCAACTGACGCGCACAACTCTTTTGCACAGCCGATTCGACTTCTAAGGAACTCCGCACTACGCGCATGGAGCTTGCCGCCGAGCTCGCAACCTGCGCTTGGCCTCTCCGGTTCCCGAGCATGAGTCAAGGTCCTGCAGCTTCGCGCGCATTGGGTAAGAGCAATTGAGTCGCCGCGAGAGCCTGGACGTGGTGTGGAGCCGCTTGGACCACTCGGGATATCGGAAGCACCTGCCGCACCAGGCAGCGCGCTCGCTGTCTGTGTGCGCTGGCCGCTAATAGCTGTATGCAACCCGCTCTGGACAACATTCACGCGCGAGATGACTCGATGAGAATTGATTCCGCATCTTGCCCGCGATTGTCTTTGCAGCGCTTGCTCTTCGGTGTCGTAGAAAGAACGGCCCATGCGCCTACTGTACCCAAGCGAACAGACAGAGAATCGAACCCTGCGAGAACCTAACTACGCCGGGCACCGTAAGCTCGTTCACCATTAATTGCAACGCCGCTCTCGGAAGAAGCCCCCACAATTCGAATTTGTCAGAAAACCGTGAATTGGGGCAAGACCGCGTCGGATCGATCTATAAGCGAGCCAGCTGTGGGATCTCGCGGCGTACGCGAGGAGATAGCCCACGTGACCGTTGAGACCGGGCGTGGCGCAACCCTAGGTGTGACACCGTGACCGTCGCATTAATGTACGATCTCGCGCACTTTGGTAGGCGATCGATTCCAGTTGTTGGTTAGAGGGGAATTGTCGGGCCGCGGCTGCGGGTGAACCTGTACACCGATTGCGAGTTTCGGGGCATTTCGCCCCCCGCGTCAGCACCAAATCACCGTGTCGAGCCTTGCTATCCAGCGAGCCAGCAAGACCCGTCCAACCGAGGGTCGGCACTGGTAAGCGAGCGCCGCCGACTTGCCGCTGCGACTTCGTGATAGTTTCCCCCTATCGTTGCTCGGAGGGGGCGCAGAAGCTTGCCAGCATACCCGGCCGGCCGCAGCAGCCCCGCTCCGTTCTAGGATGCGCGTCGCCCAGGTTGGGGCGCAAAATCTCTCACGGTGTTTCCGCGTGTAAGGCCCATTCCTACCTGGGTTGCACCGGATTCTCACCGCTGACCGGTTCTTCGCCTGACGAGAACGATTGGTGGTGCTGAGCGCGACCAAAACTCTCTCCTAGACGCAGTTCAATAAGAGTTGGTGCTTTGCTTGCATAGGGTGGGGCCCAGCAGAACCGAATCGCGTTGGAGCCAGCGCCGCGCGTGCACAGCGGCTTGCCCCGTCAGTTTCCTCGCAGCAGCTATCGACGCGGGATTAACCCCACGCGGGTTATCCCGGACACGACGCATGAGATGGCAAACTCGGACGGCATGGCGATGACCCAGGAACGAGTGCACTTCCGGTGACTCGAGACCGCTAAGCCTGTCACGCCGGCATTCACTCCCACTTGAGGCATGAACGATTGCCTCTCGAATGGGAGCTTCGCTCATCAGTAAGAGTCGCTCTAGCGTCGCCCCAAGAGCCGCGTCGCTGTGTTTTCGCCGAGTTCATTCGCAAGCAGGTCCCACACGCGACGTTCCTTCTCACGCCGTTCCTCGATGTCTTTGTACTGAAATTCGATCCCCATCCCCGGCGGATTCGCTGGCGTGGAGTCCTCCACTGGATTGGTCCAAATTACCTTGCCGCTCAGTCGCAGGGGCTCAGCCAAACCGGGCACCGTAAGCGAGAAGACGAACTCCGTGCCAACTGAGAGCGGCCGTGTTGTGCTGATGAATGTGCCGCCTCGGGAGATGTTCTTGGTGTAGTCAGCGAAGAACGTGTTGACGCGCTTGTACTCCACCTTCAGTTCAATAGGCGTTCGACTGGCGTCGCGGCGGTCGTCCAATTCGTGCGGCATTCGCTGCCACGATAGCGTCCTTCACACCCAGCGCCAAGACTGCACAGCATCGACCACGCCGGGATCTGAGCCAGTTCCAATTTCTCATTATTGCTAGGGAATTGGCTCAGTAGCGAGCAAAACACTCGACAAAGAGGCTCGAAGACGTCGCCCGCCTTAGAGCTTGCCGCCAAAGCGCAGAGGAACGAGTGAACCTACCCATCGTCCGGCAACCCGAATACCCAGCGGGTGTGCTGCTGCAATTGCCAAAGAACGGCGATCCGTGCGCTCTACCTAGAGCTAGGAATGCCTCTACGAGCGCCCCGCGGGTGGGTGCTCGGACGCGAGCGCCGTGGCCATTCGTGGCAAGCTCCGTTTCGTGTGTTGCTGGCTGTCTCAACCCCACTTGGCTTCGCGAATTGCTTCGGAGCGTCGGGGGTTCTCTTCGTTACGAGCGATGTGAGCGGCCCACTTGCGTAGTGGATCTTGGTTGTGTCGTATGCGTCGGATTGACGTGCACTCACGAGGTGCGCCGAACCACGTCGATAGACCGGGGGGTAGTACGTCAGCGCGTGCGACTCAAGACTTCATGCGTGACTCGGAGAACATCAACCCACGCGCGTTGAGAGTCTGCTCTGATCGTCTCGTGCAAGGGTGCCGTGCGTGTTGAGCGGCTACAATGCTCGCATGGTGGCGCTATGGCGCCAAAGCGACGGAGGAGTTCTCGTGGATTGCGGGTTGCGTTGGCTTCATTGATCGTGCGTGGATTGTCAGAGCGGCTGCCGCTTTCACGTTCAACCTTTGGAAAGATCGGTCTGCCGGTACCGCTCGCCCACAAACCAGTTAGTCGTCGATTGGGAGAAATTTGACGCAATAACGGAAAACCCTACGCCATCCTCGTTCATCCGAAAAGTGTGTGGCCGTGCGCCCATGGTGATAGCGGCTGACACTGAGCTGCCCGGCACCGTTACAGAAAGGCGGCGTTTGCGAGCAAGCCAGGCGTCCAAGCCACGTTTCCGCCCGACTGCCGCGGGCGTGACATGAAACGCACCGGATAAAGAAGCCACACTGCGCGGAAGACTGAATCCTGGTCGGTTGAGTGCTCCTCGGTGCACCCGGTGATGGTCGTCGCCGCGACGAACAGGCCAAAAAAAGAACCAGGACGTGCTAGACAGGGTGCAGGTCCGGAGTAAGAGCTACGGTGCACGCAGATTCAGGATGTATCTCGCGTCCAAACGGCAGAGATCTCAACTGCCGAACGGGACGCCAGTGATCGATGAGAACAACATGATCAGTCATTGGGCAAAAGGGGTATTGGCGGCGTGTTTGATGGGCCTGTTCGCGAGCGTCGCTGCTGGATGCGATCCCGAGGTAGACACCACCCCAAAGGCGGCTTGCGGCGTTGCGCGCAACAAATTCACGGATGAGCTGACGGATAGCCAATCCGAAGCGCTCTGCAAATGGTCTTCCAGTAGCCAAGGGGGCACGCGCGATTTCACCTGCAGCGAGGAGCTGTCGGGACACGTCAGCTCGACGCGAGATTGCATGCGGTGGGCCTCCACCGCTCACTGTGAGGTCGCAATTCTCGACGACTGCATCAAGGCCATCAATGGTGACCCGTGCCTGATTTACGAGCTGGATATCTGCGGTCCTTATCGGAGCTGCGTGTTGGAGTCGTCGGACTCGGGATCCACTGACTCGGGATCCACTGACTCGGGATCCACCGAGTCCGATACTGAAGAATAGGCGCAAGCGACGAGCGGTGTGTTCACTGCCACGGGCTGCCGACGCACCCTGCCGAACGAACTCTTCGCGCGAACTGCGTAATTCGTATTGGGAGTAGTGCCTGTCCAATTCGAGGCAGTGCCTGTCCAATTCGAGGCAGTGCCTGTCCAAGGGCAACACCCCGGACGCGGGGCTAGACGGGCTTAGCTTGTTGCCGGTCGAGAACCGGCAAGAAAGCGCGATTCGATCCGGGCATAGGCCCGCCATGAGGCCTCGATTTACCTCAGGGCCCAATTCCGAGTACCATCAGACGTCCCCGATTTAACGTTGGGCCGCCCGCCAGTCGAAGGGCGCCCGTGCTGGGTTGGATCCCTGATGGCCGACGAATCCGTTCCTGTCCCGAAACGTCTTGCAGAGTTCGAGGTGATTCGTCGGCTCGGCGTAGGCGGAATGGCGGAGGTGTTTCTTGCCAAGAAGCGGGGAGCGGAGGGGACGTACAAGCTGCTCGTGGTGAAGCGGATTCTGCCGCAATACGGAGAGTCCGCGAGGTTTCGCACGATGTTCGCCGAGGAGGCGATGCTTGCGACGCGCTTGAACCATCCCAACATCGTTCAGGTCTACGAGTTTCAAGACTACGCGGAAGACGGGCAGCTGTTGAGCATGGAGTACGTGGAAGGCCCGGATCTCCGCAAGGTGATGCGTGCTGCGCGCGCGAAGCGGACGCGCCTACCCCCTTACGTTTCCGCCTATATCGTCGGTGAGGTCGCCAAAGGATTGCACTATGCCCACGACCGGAAGGACGAGCGCGGCAACCCGATGGAGATTGTTCATCGCGACGTTTCACCGCAGAACATCCTACTGAGCTTCGAGGGTTCAGTGAAGATTGCCGACTTCGGAATCGCGTCGGCTAACCTGTTTCGTGAGGAGCCCGGCATCCTGAAGGGCAAGACAGGCTACATGTCGCCTGAACAAGCCCGCGGCGAAAAGGTGGATCGTCGCACCGACATCTACTCGCTAGGGGTGGTCTTTCATGAGCTTCTGACGGGGCGCGCCCTGCACGGCGCTGCCGAAGGTAATGAGTTGCTCGACGCGGTGCGCGCCGGGCAGGTAGAACCACCGAGTACTTTCGTGCGCGACGTGCCTCGCGACCTCGAGCTGCTTGTCATGAAGGCCCTCTCGCGCGACGTCGAGGAGCGCTTTTCGACCGCTCGAGACTTCGCGGCGGCAATTACTCGTGCCCTATTTCAATCGCAGCAGCCAATCGACGCGCACACGCTCGAGTCTGTGCTGGAACAAATCGTGAGTCGCGAGCATACCTCGCCCGGATTTGCGGCCCCGCTCGATGCTCTTCAGGTGCCCGGGGATGCTTCTCGCTCGGTAGGTTTACAAACGGGAGATTCCGTTGGTGAAGGCCTGCGCGATGAGGTTCCGGATGAAGCGATTCCGGCACAGGTGCCACTGCAACGGTCACGCCGAACGCGTCAAGGGCAGGAGGTTCGGCACGTAGCAATCGTCGCTCTGCAGTTGCACGGAACAGAACAGTTCGTCGAAGCGGCTGGCGCTCACGACGCCGCCCGATTCATCGAGAAGCTCCAACAAACATTGGGAGAAATAGCGTTCAAACGCGGCGCGCGGCTGACCTGGCACCACGACCGTGCCGTCATTGGCGATCACTTGTTACCCTCCGGTGGTGCGATGGCGATCGTGGGGCTCATGGCGAACCCGGCGCGGGCCGCGGCAGACGCCGCTTGGCTTGCCATCGATATTCACGAAGCCACCCAGGGTGCGTGCGACGACGCGCCTGTCGAGCTACAGGCGAGCATCGGAATCGTTCGTGGCATTGCCACCGGAAAGCGTGATCGTGCGGGACACCTCGTCAACCACATGGTGGAAGAACCCGCACCGGAGTTGGCCAGAATGCTCGGCCGTCAAGCACCCGCTGGAGGAACATGGGTGGCGGGTGGCCTATACCGCTTGGTGCGCAGAGACTTTGTTTGGTCTGATGCTCCCACGATTGCGATCGAGAGCTCTCGCGACAAACAGATGCCGGACTACATGCGGATTTATTCCCTGGTTCGGCCGCTCACACGTGAAGAGAAGTTGATCGACGTCGAGCGGGGGCCGAACGATTTAGTTGGGCGAGATGCCGAACTGGCTGAATTGCACGCAACCTTTCATCATACGGTCAATCGCAGTATCGCCGAACCGGCGCGCGGTACTGCCCGCGTGATCGCCGGTGAGATGGGGATCGGAAAGACCGCGTTGATTAATGCGTTCCTCCAAGAACTACCCGATGACGCTAAGTTCTTCCGTGCCGAATTGACCCCTGCGCGGCTCGAACTGCCGTATTCCGTCCTCGGTGAGTGGTTGAGGAGCATGACCAACCTGCACGGAGAGTCGAACCAGGCCTCCGTGAGGACGCGCCTGCGTGAGTCCGTATCGATGGCGGATCTGGGCTCAGATTGCGAACAGATATTGGACCGATTGGCAGCGCTCGTGACCGGCGAGTTGGCGGTGGCCGTGGACGAAGGCGACGCGGCCCAGAACAGACGTTATCTCACTACAGGGCTTCGCGCGTTCGTCGCTCGGCAGGCGCTTGACGGCCCAGTGGTGTTGATTGCTGACAATCTGCAATGGGCGGATCGTCCGAGCTTGGAGGCGATTCAGGAGCTCTTGCGCGCCGTCGACCCCTGGCCTGCCCTCTACCTGCTCGTGACTCGATCGGGCGAGCGTTTGATCCCTCACCTCGAAGGGTTAGTAAAGATCGAGCTAAAGGAACTCAGCCTCGAACAGCAAGTACAACTGCTGAAGACTCGACTGGGCGCCACTCAAGGCGTGGAAGAGGTGTGTGCAGATCTCTCGCCCCGAATCGGGGGCAATCCGTTCTTCCTACTGGAGATGGTCGATGCGTTGCTCGAGCGTGGGACGCTCGAACTGAAAGAGACGACCGATCACCAACTCAGGTTGCGTCGAGCCGAGAAGCAGGACGGCAAGAAGCATCAACTGCCATCGACCCTGGAACAGCTCATCGGCGATCGGCTCGACGAGCTACCCGGAGAAGAGCAGCTGGTGATTGAATGGTTAGCCGTGGCGGGCGGAGCATTCAAGGTTGCCGACCTGCGCGAGATCCTCGGGCCACAGGTCGATGAAGCTGCCACGCGCTTGTGTGCTCGCGGCTTGTGTGACATGCGCGGCGATTCGGTTGACGTGAGACATCCAGTGACCCGCGACGTCGCGTATACCTCGATTGATCCCGCTGCGCGCGTCGCGATGCACCGCGCCGTGGGGCAGCATCTGGCTAAGACGCAGCAAGCGCGAGGCCTATCCGCTGCCATCGTCGCGCATCACCTGGAAATCGGGCGGGAGCAGCTAGCCGCCGCAGACCACTACATGGAGGCCGCTCGAACCGCGAATCAAGGCTATCAATTGCGCTTAGCGAAACGCTACTTCCGGCGCGTAATACGGATTTTGCCCGAGGATGACCCGCGGCGATTCGAATCCCATGAGGCGCTCGAAGCCATCTGCCGAGTGCAGGGACATTGGCGTGAGCGCAAAGACCACCTGGTTCAGATGCGTGTGCTCGCAAGAAAGTCGAGCAAGTCGCGTTGGGCAGCAACGGCGCTGATGCGGACAGCGCGTTTCGATGCCGACGCCGGCAGGCTAGCGCGTGCTTTGACAGCCGCGCAAAAGGCAGAGAATATTACCCATGCAGCGGGTCTACGTGGCGAAGAGGTCCAAGCGCAGGCCCTAGTCGGGGAGATTCTGCGGGATCTGGGTGATATGCAAGGCGCGCTTGCGGCAATCGATCGAGCGCTGAACTGCGCTACGGATCACACGGTGCCTGCGCGTCAACGCGCCGACGTGTTGCGCGCCAAAGGGACGCTGCTGCGTCGCGTAGGACGGGTCAACGAAGCAATTTCGGCTCAAGCGGATGCAATTGCGATCTTCAGACGTGCAGGCGCAAGGCGGCTGGAGGCACAGGCCAAGAATGCACTCGCCTTTACGCTGTATGTTCAGGGCCGTTTCGAAGACGCGATTTCACTTGGGCTTGACGCCGTGCGTACCGATCTCGCAATTGGTGGCCGGCTTCAGATTGCCAAGACTCTGAGCAATATCGGACAGGCCTACGCTTCCCTGGGTGACACAGAACGCGGCATTGCGTACCTGAATCGTGCCCGCAAAGCGCACGACAGCTATGGTGATCACGACGCAAAAGCAGACACACTACTCTGCACCGCCGAAGTATACGTGGAAATGGGTGACGTGCATCAGGCGGAGCTCCTGGTGCAAGAGGCGTCCTCGATTAACGCGACCACTGGCAGTGCTTATGACACCGCCCACGAAAAGATCGTGCGCGCCCTGCTGGCGAAGCTGGCGGGGGACGCGGCTTCAGCCGTTATGTTTGCATTCGATGCCCGTCAGGTTGCAGAGGCGCAGGCCTACGTAGCATTCCATTTTCACGCGATGGCCATCGAAGCGGCCGCCCGCGTGGATATTGGCGAACAGCACACGGGGATCCTGCTTGCTACGACGGCGATGGGCGCCATGGAAACCATTCAGGGGTCCGAGTACGGGCTTGCGACGCGCGCCCTATGCTGCGAGGCTCTGCGTCGTGCAGGGTCACCTCAAACCGAGGAGATTGTCCTGCGCGCTGCGCAGTGGGTGAGGCGTCTAGCTGCGACGATTCGAGACGACGAGCTCCGCCAACATTTCTTGGCGCGCCCCGCTGCTGCCGCACTGCTTGGAACCAGCGCTAATGGCAGTTCCGCGTCGCCCTCAGCATAAATCGTGTGTCTCGAAGAATTCCCGCCGGTGCGGCTTCGGCGTGTCTCGACAAGGCTCGGTGAGCTGTCGCGGATTGCTTGTGAGCCGTGGCTTACGAAGCTGAGAGCTCCTCCAGGAAATCGAGCAGTTCGCTTTTTGCGTGCCCATTCCCGGTGCTCTCGGCCAATGCGATTCCGGCATGGACCCATTCCGTGGCACGTTGACCCTGATCCAATCGCCGTAAGAGCTTTGCGGCCATGAGATACATCGGCAGGTAGCTGGGATCATCGCGACGCAGGGCTTCGAATGCCGCGAGTGACTCGCTGGATCGCGCTAGTCGATCGTATTCGAGCGCCAATGCATAGCGCGCGAAGCTATCGGCTTTTCCTTCGTTGACCAGGTTTTCGAGGAACGCCAGACGCGGTTGGGTAGGCACGGGTCAAGACGTAGTGGCGGACAAGAACTTTGCCAAGATCTTGCGCGAGCCAAAACCCGGGAATTTGGCAACAACGGCCAAGGTGTCCCCCCCAGATTCCACTCGCTCGACGCGCCCGCGGCCGAACCTAGCGTGCTCCACGATCTGCCCGGCGCGAAAGCGTGGCGGGGTGCCCCCGTATTCGAGATCACTGAATGCGCTGCGATCGATGATCGTATCAGTATGGCCGTCGACCACCTTGGCGTGCAGTTTGTTGGCGTAAGGACGTGCCGCCGTACTCGGCCCTTCCGCGTACTGCTCGCGCTGATCCCAATCGTCGGAGTTGTTGCGCTCCGCAGCATACCCTCGATAGCCGTTGAATGAGGAACTGAAGCGCCCAGGACTCGACTGCACCTCGGTACATTCCTCGGGGATGTCCAGCAGAAATGGGCTTTGCGCCAGGTAGCGCGTTTGCCCAAAGATGGTGCGTTGCGTGGCGTGCGTGATGTACAGCTGATGCCGAGCCCGAGTCAAGGCTACGTAAGCAAGCCGCCGTTCGTCATCCTCGTCCTCTGGCCCACCACCGTCCATGCGTGTGTAGGGGAAAATTCCCTCTTCCATGCCCGTTAAGATCACGGTGTCGAACTCGAGCCCCTTGGCAGCGTGGACCGTCATTAGGCTCACCTTTGGGACGTCCTTCATACTGTCTGTTGCCGTAATCAAACTAACGCGTTCGAGATAGGCGAGCAGCGTCGGGGTTTCGCCAGCAACCTCCGCGTCGTTTTCGTACTCTGTGATCGAGCCCAGGAACTCTTCCACGTTTCCGAGCCGCGCGTCGCCCTCAGCATTATCTTGCTCGACTAGGTAGGCACGGTAACCCGATTCATCCACAATTCGTCTTCCGAGCTCCTGTGGAGAAAGCGTTTCTACGTGAGCTCGCCACATTTCCACGAGTTCGAAGAATCCGCTCAGCTTCTTCTTCGCGCTGGTCCCTAGGCTAGGGTCGCGCAACAACTCGGGCAGGCTTTCGTACAGGCTTAGGCCGCTGCGGGACGCGAGATCGGTCCAGACCTCGAGCGTTCGTTTCCCGATGCCGCGCGCAGGAGTGTTCACGATTCTCAGGAGATCCGCATCGCTGCGCGGGTTGATTACCAATCTAAGGTAGGCGATGACGTCCTTGACCTCGGCTCGGTCGAAGAAGCGCATTCCCCCAACGACTTGGTACGGAATGTTCTCCGCGCGGATCGCCTCTTCGAGCACACGCGATTGCGCATGGACGCGATAGAAGATGGCTATCGATCGGGCATCGATCCCCGCGTTGAGACGGCTGCGAGCCACGCGGACCACGTACGCTGCCTCGTCGCGCTCATCGACCACTGCTCGAACTAGCAACGGGGACCCGAGCGCGCGTTCCGTCCAGAGCTTCTTCGGTTCCCGACTGGTGGTGGGTTCGATCACCGCCAGCGCCGCGCGCACGATATTCGCGGAGGAGCGATAGTTCTGCTCTAGTTTGACCACCTTCGCATCGGGAAAGTCGCGGCGGAAGCCGCGGATGATTCGCACGTCTGCGCCGCGCCAACGGTAGATTGATTGATCGTCGTCACCGACCACGCACAGGCAGCGTGTGCGCGCGCTCAAGGCACGGACCAACCGGTATTGGACTGCGTTGGTGTCCTGAAACTCATCGACCAAAACGTGATCAAAGGTACGGCGCAACTCTTCGCCCGCCGGGCTCGTCTTGCTCTCGGCGATCTTCATCACGTACAGCAACAGATCTTCGAAGTCGACGGCATTGGCCGCCTTCAATGCCGCTTGATAGCGTTCGAACAGATTGAGCATCTGTCGATCGAAGCCGTGGGATAGCTCCACGTCCGCTGGGAGTTGCCCTTCCTGTTTGCAGCTGTGAATCTTCGAGAGCACGAGCTTGGGCGGGTATTCGCGGTCGCTCAGGTCCAGCTCGCGCAGAATACGCGTGAGCACTGCCTTCTGGTCCGATTCGTCGTAGATGGCAAAATTGCGTTCGAGCCCAACTTCTGCGTGGAAGCGCCGTAAGATCTTGGCGCAAGTGGAGTGGAAAGTGCCGACCCAGAGATCCCGAACCAGATCTGCCCCCGCCACTTGCTCCAGGCGCTCCCGCATCTCCTGGGCAGCCTTGTTGGTAAACGTGACCGCCAGCACGCGGTAAGGCGCTTGGCCGTGAGCGAGCAAGTTCGCGACGCGGTACGTAATTGTCCTAGTTTTTCCGCTTCCAGCGCCGGCGAATACCAGCAATGGGCCGTCGAGGTGCGCGACGGCTTCCCTTTGCGGCTCGTTCAATTCGTGTTCGGTCATCGGCTAGCGGCTGCTCTAGCGCCGGGATGCCCGGCCGTCGAGCAGCCGCGGCCACATCAGAAGCGCGCTGCGACGCCCGCGGAATTGGGCGCAATCCACCACCCAAGGCGGTCGGCATGCGCGGTCCTTGGCGTGGAAAATAGCAAGCCGAGTCCGACGGCACCGCCAATGGCTCCAATTGCGAATCCAACGCTCGAGACCCGGCGCATCAGGTCGTAGTTGTCGAGTTCAGACCATTGGTCACGGCTGCAGACACGCGCCGGACACTCGTCTTTGAGTTCATGGTGTTTGAGCGCGACGGCGACGCCAGTCACGGCTCCCGTCAGCAGACCTGCAGCGCCGACGGATACTCCAATCCAGCCCCACATCCGTCGAGGCTGTTGCTGCGAGTCCACGTAGCCCGCGCCGCGCGATTCAGCGGCTGGGCTGTCTCTCGTTGTGAGCCGCGGAT
>JBLNFG010000480.1:0-3754 GCA_050263495.1 Myxococcales bacterium
CTCGAGTACGAACTCAACCAAGCCATCCCTGACGCGACGAAGGCAGCGTTGGTGGCGAGGAGTGCGAAGCAGATGAGCGCACTCAAGGCTTGCCTCTGGTCGATCGCCAAGACGGCCAGTACTCCCCAGTCCTATGTGCGTCTGGTGTCCGTGCGCAAGATGCTCGGCATCACGAGCGCGCGCACGGACGCCTGCACCGGGGAAGTATTGACCGAGAAACAACAGTTTCAACGCGTACTGCTCGAGAACGCCAATCTGGACGGCAAGGGAGGCGTCACCTTGCGATTCGCGACCGATCTGATGCCCGGCAACAATCTTTGGTCCACCGACGTGTGCGACGATCGCATTACCGGGCTCCGAGCTAACCTGGTGGGCGACTTCTTGGGCGACAACGAGGCGCAGGTAAATCTGGCGCTGACTGGAACCGCCATCTTACGTGACTGCGCCGGCGAAAACCTAAACACCTGGAGCCTGGGCGGTGATTTGGTCGAAGGCCTTGGCAATAGCGTCGCGGTGATTCAGGCGGGCGCGAACGACTTCGGCAAGGCGGCCTTGAATACCAGTCTTTGGGGACAATCGGTCGCGCGGGCGCAGTGGGTGTTGACCATTCCGGGCCCGAACGCTGCCCCGACCAACCGTGACGTCAGTCTCACCAGTCTCGAAGACATCGTGCTGGAGGTGACGCATGAGGCGCGCCCAACGAAGGGCCCACAATGGTCGACGCTCGATCTGTCGTGCCTGGGGCAGGTGATGTGATGGCCATTCACCCACAGCGCATCTGCCGCAAGGCGACGAGTCCGTCGCGTCGATCTAGTGCCACTAGGAGCGAGTCCATTCCTATGAACAACGATCTGTCACACGAGCGCAAGAAAGCTCGGATGAATAGCGAACCCCTCTGGCTCATCGTAGCGCGAGACGGCAAGAGTAAGTCCTACGAATTCCCGCCCGGTGGTGATGACACAACGGTGGTAGTCGGGTCATCGGAGCGTGCTCAGATTCGCATCGCCGGAGCCGCACCCATCGCGTTCTACGTGGAGCGCGTCGAGAGCGACTTATGCATCACCTCGTGCTATCTCGGATCGGATCTGTACATTGATGGGCGTGTTGTCAGCGGACGGCGCACGATCGTGGACCGTGCAACAGTGGAGCTCGCTGGCGTGCGATTGGTGCTGGCAGTACGTGATAACCCTCCGACACTGCCGGGTTACTATGTGGAGGCGACGCCTGAGGCTGCTCACGTGTGGAGCAGCTCCCAATCTGCGACGTCTTCGCCGCCTGCTGTCGACTCGTCTGGTGCGTCTTCCTTTCCCCCAGCCCCGGATTGTGTCAGCCAAACGGAGTTGGTCGCCAGCGTCAGATCTGTCTTGCCCACTACGGCGCCGCCGCCCAAAACCTGTTCCGCCGCACGGGGAACACCGGCGCCTTCCGCCTCGTCGGAGAAGGCGGGCGACGCATACTCGGATGTCGTAGACGCTTGGTTTGAAGCAACCTTTCTTAGCGACCATGGAGCCAAGAATGCCCCGCCAAAGCTAGACGAGCCTTCAGCGGTGCGTGCCAAACCCGCGCCTTTGAAGCAGGTGAGCGTTCCGCCTCGTCCAGCGCCGACCATGCTTCGCCCGTACTCAGATCTTGCCGAAACGCGGGAGCTTGCGCCGATTCGACTGATGGCGATCACCGAAGAGGCCGAGACGATCGAACTGGAACCTTCGAGCGGCAGCGAGGCACCGACGGAACGCGCCATTCGCGTCGGAGGGATAACGGCGACGCCGCCCCAGCTCGATTCAGAGCCGGTCGTCGTCCCGACGAGTGCTGAGTCGAGGAACCCGCCACGGCTACTGCCTAGTGCACCACCAAGGAAACGACGTCCGTTGCTGTTCCTCCTGGGGGCGATGCTAGGAACACTTCTTCCCGCTCTGTGCGTAGTGGGTGTAGGCCGACTTGCGGGGCTGTCCAGAAACGCTCCAGCTTCTCGAACGCATTCCACGTATGCCGCTGTAACTGCTGCTTCGCAATCGCCACTAGCGTCAGCAGTGTCGACAACCGTACCACCTGCAGCGCTGCAACCTAGTGCCACCACGCCAGCAATCTCGGCGTCATCCGCAAACGGGGTTCCGATCCAACCCGCGCGAACTAATAGAAAGCACTCGCGCGCTGCGACATCTGCCCATTGACACTCGGCAATGCCGAAAACTAACTCGCGCATTGGGCCAGAACGCATTCTGGTTACAAACAAAGCAGGAGAAGGCCAATGGTCGACATCGGTCCCATGAAACTCAGAAGAAAGCGTCCGCGCAACCGACGTGGTCTTCGTCTGCTGGTCGGCAGGCGCAAGTCCATCGCACCAGTCGGCATCGGCACGGCGCCCGTTGGTGGCGGAGCTCACGAAGAGACCGCGCCAACCCCGGAGGAACCGAGCAGCGAACTTTTGCGTGTGCTGCGGGGCGAGATGACCGAGCAGGAATATCTGGCCGGACGCGTCGAAGAGGCTCTCTCGCACGTGAGGGAAAGAGTGTCCAAGGAACGCTTGGAAGCGATCCGGCAGACGCTTCTTATGAAGCTTGAAACGGATCCGGTGCTCTTGCACACGAGAGCGCGGGTGTTTCGACGAACGGATGGCCATGACGACTGAAGAGGTGGAATGAACGAATGGACGGGCACTTCAGCACGCTTGGGACCGCCCTTTGACGTTTGCAGCTGCTTCTGCCAGGGTAGCGAGGTCGAGACGCCCCCTTGAGTCCGCCACGCTGCAGCACCGTCCGAACCATAGTGGACACAGCAGCCTGCCGTTGTTGCTCGGGGGGCTTCTCCTTAACTCGACTGGGTTCGCCCAGCGGAGTGCACATAGCGGGGACCTTCCGCGACACCCATGGGAATCGCGTCGCCTGGCAGTAACCCGAAGGCGTTTTTCGTCCGAATCGACTTGAATAGATCGCCGCGTCGAGTCGTACTGTTCGAGCAAATGGGCCCGCGACGTTCGAGCGTCCGGGCCCGTGGGCGAACCTTCTCAAGAAAGGATCACCGATGAGCAAGCTATCAGATGCTGGTGCACGGCACCAGTGGCGGCATCCCTCCGTCCACAGCCTCAGCTCTTTTGACCGTATTCCGCGTGGGCACAACGACCGTCATCCAGTAGAGATCGCCGTCGACAACCGAATCGGCGATCGCGTGAGACGCAAGTGGATCGTGCGCCTGCAAAACCGAATCCTTGCGCTTCTTGGCCCCAATTCCGGTGTCTACATGAAGCTCGAGGCCATGCTCAACGAGCAAGCACTCGATCGGGAACGAAATTTCTTCAATGTTGGGTACGAGTACGGCATGGCGGAGCACACGGTGGCGGGTCAGATGCGCCTACAGCGGCCGTTAAGCCGCGCTGAGCAGCTCGTGCGTGATCTACTGCGACAGGCTTTCGACGAACAGATTTCCCGCAAAGAGGTGGTGGCGGCGCTGCTTCGATGTGCGTTGTCGATAGTCGACTCGTCTCGAAACTGTTAGCGGGACTTTTGGGCGTGTACCCCCGAGTCCTTCCGGGGGCACACGCTAGGCACGTCAGTTCACTCGGCGGAAGCAACCTGCTGAAGCAGTGCCATCGCCCGTGCCGCTTCAGCGGGGGTCCCCTGGATCAGCTCAATGGCAACTGTACCGGTGACATCGCTGAGCCGAGCAATTTCCACACACCAGCTCTCGCTGGCAGGGGTGGCGAGTTCGATCGTTGCGGCAAGGTGGTGCAGGACTGCTTTGGTGTAGCGGTAAGGGG
>JBLNFG010000481.1:0-7634 GCA_050263495.1 Myxococcales bacterium
TGTCCGGTGCAGAGCCGATCTATGTCGAACTTTGTCCACCGCGATTCGAGTTCGATCGTGACGAACTCCGGCGGGCCTTTGCCCAGGGCGCAAAAGCCATTATCGTCTGTAATCCTAGCAACCCGAGTGGCAAGGTCTTCACGCGGGAAGAGCTGAGCTATATCATCGAGCTTGCCCAAGAATACGACGCTTACGTGATCACCGACGAAGTGTACGAACATATCGTGTACGCGCCGCACGAGCACGTTTACGCATCTTCATTGCCTGGAGGGCGAGAACGGGTCGTCATGTGCAACTCGTTGTCCAAGACCTACTGCATTACGGGCTGGCGGCTCGGCTTCGTCATGGCGTCTGCCGAGGTGATCCAAGCAGTGCGGAAGGTGCACGACTTTCTTACCGTCGGGGCTGCGGCACCGCTGCAACAGGCAGCAGTGACGGCCTTGTCTTTTCCGAGGTCCTACTACGACCAGTTGCGTATCGAGTACGCTGCGCGTCGCGACATTCTGCTCGAGTATCTGAGTCAACTCGGACTCAACTTCACGACTCCTCAAGGAGCGTATTACGTCATGCTCGACGTCTCGCCGCTAGGGTATCGGAGCGATCTCGAGTGTTGCGAATGGATGGCGCGGGAGATCGGGGTGGCGACGGTTCCTGGCTCAAGTTTCTTCGCAACCGACGAACACCGTTACGTCCGGTTACATTTCGCCAAGCGCGAATCCACGTTGCGACAAGCGGGAGAGCGATTGCTGCGCATTCGATCACACTGTTAGGGGCGCGCGATTCCCTGCGATGGGTTCCTTCGGACCAGTCGCTGACCCTTCCATTTCCGCGCGCCCGACGTCGCGCGGCTCACGTCAACGATCGCGGCGCGTGCCTCACGCGACCAATCCAGACAATACCCAAAGTGAGTGCCGCTAAGACGGTGTAGAACGCCAGACTCGAGGTTGTTTCCCGACCCTTCGACTGCTGTACGCGCGTAATGGTCGCCTCATAGAAGGCTTTTGGTAAGGCCCCGACGATTCGTTCTCCCCCTACATACGTCGTCGGCAGGCCTTCGAAGCCAAGAGACTCTAGTCGCTGCAGGTTCGCCTCGATGGCAGCGTCACTTGCCGGATCTGCGAGGCACGCGTTGACTTCGGCTTCGGACATTCCGACACCCTCTGCCGCGCCTACGATCGTCGTCTGGTCGAGCTGCGGTGACTCGAAGAATAGCCGGTTCAGCTGCTCCAGCCGGGCCTGATCCGAAGACGCACAGACCAGTAATCGTGCTGCCGCGCGCGCTCTGGCATGCGCGCGATGTGGAACGTGAATTCGAACCACATGTAGCTTTGTCGCCTGATCGGCCTGCACACTCTCGAGGACGGGGTAGAGCGCGCGGCAATGCTCACAATCCAAATCGACGAATTCAACCAAGGTTAACCGATCCGGGACTTGGAACTCGGAGAGTTGGGGCGGCACGGGCGCAGCCGCACGAAAGTAGGGCCACAGCACGGGAATGGCAGCCGCGGCGAGCCCTAGCGCGAGCAGTGCAGACGGATGTAGTAGGTTGAGCTGGGAACCTGATGGGGCCCGTGTGCGAGCGCCCCAAAAGGCCGCTAGTGCCAGAACGGCGCAGCCGTCCACGATAACGCAAAAGGGGCAGAAGGATTTGAGGATAACCGCTTGAACCATTAGCAATGTAGCCGCGATCACCGCCCCAATCGCTGCGCCAAGCAGTTCTAGTCGGCGTGCCCAGCCCGCGTTACCAAACGCGCTGACACTAAGCAGGGCGTAGAGGGCTAGCAACCCGACCAGAGGCAGCGGAACGGCCCCAAGCACCTGTCGAGCCAGCATCTTGGCGTCATGGCACCCACTCGTGCCCGTGCAGTATGCCGGCGTGGCTCCGAGCGAATCCACCAGCAAAGCCGCCGAAGCAGCGATCGCAACCAGAAGGCAGAGCTGACCCAAAAGGCGGAGTGCTTTGGCGTTCACAGGCTGAAAGATAGCCTTTTCCGCACACTTCTTGGAAGCATTGTCGCGGCCGCTCTGGTAAAGAGTCACCATGTCAAGACCACTGCCAGCCAGAGGCGCTATCCTAGGGGCCCTAGGCGAGGCCAAACGTCCCCTACACACCCGAGAGATTGCCTCCAAGCTCGACGTAGCGGACGGGTCACTGCTTCGGTTGAGTGAGCTGCTCGATCAACTCTGTCTCGAAGGCAGCATCCAGCGCGTCGGTGGACATCGGTACAAGACGATCCCCTCTGCAGCGGGTAGCCGTGAAGAGTGGGACGGCTATCTGTCGATGAATCAGCGCGGGTTCGGCTTCGTGAATGCAGCAGGGCACGACGATGTGTACGTCCCGCCGGACGCCATCGGCGCCGCAATGCACGGGGATCAGGTACGTGTCACGATCGTCAACCGCTCGAGCCGTGGTCTTGAGGGGCGCATCGTGTCAATCGTGGCCCGGCGCAACAATCGCATCGCAGGCATCTATCGCAGACGAGGCAAAAGCGCCTGGGTCGAGCCTGACGACACGCGGCTGCGTGGGCCGATCGTGCTGTCGGGTGCAGGCCCCAAGGGCCAAGCCCTGGGCAAGGATGGCGACGCCGCCATCGTCGAGATCACCCGATTCCCGGAGTATCCAGACGAAGCGCCTGAGGGGCAGATCATCGCGATGCTGGGCAAGCCGGGCGATCCGAATACTGAGGTCGCAAAGATTCTGCTGCGCGAACAGATCGTCGAAGAACACCCGGCCGCCGCCATGCAGGAGGCTGAAACGATGGCGGCCAGGCTACAGCGCCTAGATGGGTTAGCCCGTCGCGATCTCCGGGATGTGCCGCTTCCCACGATCGATCCGAAGGACGCCCGCGACCACGATGACGCCGTCTGGGTTGAGAAGCGTGGGGATGGGTATCGAGTCTACGTCGCGATTGCGGACGTCGCGGAATACGTGACGGAAGGAAGTGCACTCGATGCGGAAGCCAGAGCGCGCGGTTGCACCATCTACCTGCCTGATCGTGCAATACCAATGCTTCCGAGCGCCCTGGCCGCCGATCTGTGTTCGCTCTTGCCGGATAGAGAGCGGCTCTGCCTCGCCGTGATCGCTGACCTCGATCGCTCCGCTAACGTTGAATCTTTCGAGGTAGTGGAGGGCATCATGCGCTCCGCGGCCATGCTCACGTACGAGGGCGTCGCGACCACGCTCGGCTTCACCGAGCAAGGACAGCACAGCCGGCAAGCCGACGCGATGAAATCGGGTCTGCGGGTTTTGGATGACGTATCCAGAAAGCTGAGAAAGCGCCGATTGGCGAACGGCGCGCTCGACTTGGATCTTCCAGAGGCGCACGTGCTCTTGGACGAGAAGACCGGCACACCACAGAGCGTTGTGAGGCGCGCCAAAGATCCTGGAATTAAGCGCGCCTATCAGATGATTGAGGAGCTAATGCTGCTCGCGAATGAACTGGTCGCGCAGTGGTTGAGCTCCAAGAAGTCGCTGGCCGTGTACCGCGTTCATGCGACGCCCGATCCAGAGAAGCTCGAGCGTCTGGCGCGCGTCGCAAAGCGCGTAGGGCTGAACGTCGATCCCGACGAGCTGCAGAAGCCCACGGGGCTCGGCCGCTGGTTGCGTCTGATCGCGGACAATCCAAAGAAGACGGTGCTTGAGTTGCTCACGCTTCGCTCCCTGAAGCAGGCGGTTTACGACATCGTCAACATCGGCCATTTCGGCCTGGCTTCGGACGCGTACCTACACTTTACCTCTCCAATCCGTCGCTATCCCGATTTGGTCGTGCACCGCTTGGTCAAGGGGTTGCTTCGTGGCGGAAAGCCGTTGAACACTCCGGAAGCCGTGGAATCGATCAGAGAGGCCGCAACCCAAAGCAGCCAGCGCGAGCGCGCGAGCATGGAGGTTGAGCGCGAGGTGGTCGATCTCTATCGCGTGATTCTGATGCAGTCTCACGTCGGCGAAATCCACGCGGGCCTGGTCACGGGAGTTACCCCGAATGGCGTTTACGTGGCGCTGGACGACCCATTCGTCGACGTCCACGTCCGCTTAGATTCGCTGGGCCCGGACAGCTACGAGCTCTCGGACGATGAACTGGCGCTGGTGGGGCAGCGCTCGGGGGATCGGGTTGAACTCGGGCAGCGCATCGACGTCGTGATCGAGGAGGCCTCGATTCAGCGACGCATGACGATTGCCAAACGCCTGCAGCAGAAGCCAACCGGGAGCAAGAGCACTCCTCGGTCCGGTGCCGAACGAGCCCGTCCCCGAAAGCAGACGAAGGCGGAGCCGGCGTCGCGTCACGGCACGACTGAGCGCCGCCGACCGAACAAACCAGCGCGCGCAACTCCCTCCAAGCAATCCCGTTCGACCCCGGAAAAGTCGCCACGCCGAACCGGGAAGGGGCGGCGCTAGGCAGAACAAAACCTCCGCACAACGAAGCACGGTACTAGGAACACGCGTGGCGGCGAACGCAGCGCTCCCAATAGCTAGGTCGAGCCTTTGGCATATAAGCAAGACTACCTTCAGCGTCAGATCGAGCAGTTTTGCCAGATGTTGGCGAAGATCGGTGGCATGCGCGGCGCCGGCGATCTCGAGGCTGCACTCGAGCTCGTTCGACAGTGCTACCGAGGACTCGGCCTTGACGCTTCCTATTTGCGACTCGACGCCAAATCACTGCGCACTCTGCTCGCCGATCAGGCAAAACTGCTCGCTTTGTGTGATCTGCTCGACGAAGAATCGCGGATACACGCCGCGCTCGGCAACGAGAAGGTTGCTGAAGAATATCGAAACCGCGCCGAGCAGTTGCGTGTCGAGCTAAGGCGTTAGAGCGGCCTTCTCCAGCTTGTTGGTGCGCACGTCAGCTCTGCAGAAAAAGTGTGTGACGCACGGGAAGTACTCGTGCTCTGCCTTGCTGACTGGGTAGCCAGTGCGTGTCGACTTGTGCGCGTTGACCTCCTGTTTGACTCCATGGTCATTGCAGAGTCGCATTCCGCAATCGCATTCCACATTTCAGCAATGGGAGACGCATTTCCACGTAGTCGCGGGCAACAGGCAAAAAAGGCTGGATTCGACAAGTGGGGGCATGGCTCAGAATTTGAATCACTGCTGCCTCGGCTCGGAGGCTCTCGAAGCAAGTCATGATCAATAGCGAAGATTTTGCGGCTCGTGCAGCGGTTCTTGGAGGAGTACCCGTGTGGGGGACAGTACTTGGGAGCGCAGCCGATTCGGCGGGTCTCAAGGGTGGAGACATCATCTTGCGCATCAACGGTGTTCCCGGAGCCGCGGTGGGCGGTGGTCTTGATCGAGATGCGTTTGGGTTGCTGGAGATGCAGATCCTTCGAGGGAGAGAGCTCGTGTGCCTCACCATGCCCCCGAGCATTGATGAGTGCGTGATTCATGAACTTCGCGATCAGCTTTTCGGGCGTCGGCCCAGGACCGTGTCCTAGAGGAGGCAGGGCTTAGCGATACGCCTTTTCGAAGCCTTGACCGTGGTCTGGATTGCTCACCTAGGGCCTGTGTTTGCTCGGATAGATTGCACGCAGCCTTGCTGTGGTAAAGTCCGCCCGATGAATTCCTTCAGTGCTCGCGCATCATGGATCGTGGTTGGTCTCTGCCTCGCGACGACGGCAGGTTGTAAGCTCAAGCTCAACCGCTCGCAAAAAAGCGAAGCGGCGGTGGCACCAGTAGCGTCCTCGACCGCTTCGCCGGTGCCAGCTGTAGCTGCCGAGTCCTCGGCAACTGCGCGAGCCAATCCCAAGCATCCCTTGGGGCCGTCGTTTGCAGTCGAGCCAGGGCAGGGACTTGGTCCGATTCGATTTGGGTCCACTGTGGAAACCGTCGAACGCCACATGCAGGCCAAGTGCGAGCAGCAGAGCGACAAGTTCTGCCGCTACGTAGCTTCGGGAATTGAACTCGAGCTAACTAACGGCGCGGTCTCTGGCATCGTGATCCATCGTTATCAGCGTCCAGTAGCGGGCGAGCCGGGCAAGACGTGGGGCGTGTTTGCCGGTGGAATTCCGCCGAAGGTCCTCATGATGATGGTTCCCGAAGCGGTCATTGAACAGATCGGCAAGCCGAAGCGCACCGAAGCGGTCACCGGGGAGAATCCAAACTGGACCGTTCGGCGTGACTTCTACGACGGCATGGTGCTCGAGTACGACAAGAATCGCGCGAACGATCGATTGATGCTGGGAGAGATCCGAGTCATCAAGCGTTAGCGCGATTGGCCGCTTAGCGGCAGGTCCGAAGGACCTATCGTTTCGATAGAATCGCGGCACTAATTCAGATCCTGCGCGGAGACTTCTTGGACAGGCATGGGGTCGGAAGGGCCATCCGCCCACTCCGTTCGCTGCCAATTGTGGATCAGTGCCTCGTCCGCGTGGCAAATCGGGCAGAACGCATGAATCGCATCCTCCTGCGTCTTTACTACCCACATTAAGCCCGCGCACGTCGAACCACCTGGCCTACGAACGCAACCGAGCAGAGTCTGCCGTGCATGCATCGTGGGGAGGGGACCACCGGCCTCAATGAATTGCGCAATCCGGAGGATGCGACGATAAAGCCGAGGCTCGTGAGCAGGCAGGGAGCCGTCGGCATTGAGCCAGTGCCAGGGATCAACAACCAACATACTAGCAAGGCTATCGGCACTAGGTCGAATCGTCGAGCACTCCTGCCGCGGGAGAACGGTTCAGGTGCATATTTCGTGGGTTCTCGAGAGGTTACACGGCAGTGTGGAGCTAGATGGTCGAAAGCCGTGCGCGAGATAACAGCGCAACGCGCCGAACCCTCAACGATGGCGCACCGTGGCACGCCAAGCGTGTCAAAGTCGGCAGCAATGCCTTCGAATATCCGCAATACGCTTGCGGCGCTCGAGCAATTGCGGCTGGGAGCGCCCTGCGCCGTCCTTGCATAAACCCATATCCACTTAGCTGTGACGGTCGGTCGACGGCGTCTACCCCGCAAAAGCAGACGCATTTGTCCCCCGTGGTTTTACATCGGTCGAATCTCGTGGAAGAGAGCGCAGGATGAACATCGCGGAGTGCCATTCTCCACGAACACAGTGCAGGGGCGCCTGAACATCGCCCGTGCTTGTTCTCGAAGTAGAGGTAGAACGTCCTTCGCGCCACCCCCGCCTGAGCGACGATGTCGTCGATCGTGGCTTGGTGATTGCCCGCATAGCGAATACTTCACGCGCGGGGTGAAGTGTCTGTTGCTGCCGTTCCGCCTTGGCAACTGGTGGGGAGTGCCATCCGCGCAACGCAGGGTTTGACCTCAGATCAGTCGATTCTGGAATGGTTTTCTTCGTCGCGGTAACGAGTTCCGTCGAGAATAATCCGTTCAATCATGGTGCACGGATAGCGCGCCCGATGTTCAGTCGCCCGAGTACGCAGGGAATGCTGCTCGATGCAGAACCGCATTGCGCCAAGAGCGCGAATTTCACAACTGCAATTGCGCGCTTTGGGCGAGCGGGCATACGTCGCGATACGCTACAAAAATGCCCGCAAATTAAGCGATGTCGTACCTGTTGCTCCGAGGTGTCAGATCCGTGAGCGCGAAGACAGGCTTCGATTGCAGTAACCCTCGACGTCGTCGCGCACGAGAAACTTTTGCAGCAGTGTCGACTGATTCACCACGTCTAGCGTAGCTTGCAGGC
>JBLNFG010000482.1:0-2834 GCA_050263495.1 Myxococcales bacterium
GAGGTTCGTGGAGTGCCCGACATCCGTTGCTGGGTTCGATCGTACCTCGCATGTCGCGACCATTGTGTCCTCGGGCGCATTGTGCCAGGACCGTGCGGCGGTGGACATACGGAATCATGGGATGACCAGAGAACTCTTCTTCGGAATCGGCCACGAGGAAGCGTGACCCAGCAAGTGATCTTGCGGCTCGGGACATACTCGTCCCATCACTATTGTGCCAACATCCCAGAAGTCAAACGGCCAACATTCAGCCACGGCGGCTAGCATACTTGCGACGCTTTCCCCAGCCAAACGAGATACTCTCTATCGGACAATTCAGCACCTCGCTCTGTACGAGCCCCATTGCGCGGTGGTTTTGTGCTAACAGGCTGCCCGCATTCTTTGGCAGGAAACCTACGCTCTCCATGCTCTCCGCGTTCACTCGAGCCACCCCTTAGAAAAGGACATCCACTCGAACTGCCCGGGGCCGAGCGTAAGGTTCCAAACGGCGATTCGGGATTCTGGCGGGCAGACTTGAAGTTGCCGATAGTTTCAATCCGCGAACAGCGACTTCAGGCGTTCATCTCTCCCACAACACGCCGAGATCGAGCTGATAGCTTTCGAAGGGCTCGACGCTCACGACTGTGTTGCCACGCCAAGTGCCGAGGAGCAGGTACAAAGTGCCTTCGAGTCGGTAGGCTTCGAGGGTTTGCGCGAGAGGATCCAGAAGCCAGACGAAAAGCACTTGCGAGCGGGCGTAGAGAGGGACCTTATCGGCGCGGTCCACGGCTTGAGTGCTCGGCGAGAGCACCTCGCAGATCCAGTCCGGCGCAAGTTCGAACGCAGCCACGTCTGGCAACGCCGGCATACGCTCTCGTTTCCAACCAGCCAAGTCAGGAACCAAGACATTGCTCCCGAGGTGTAGTTCGGGTTCGTCTAGGATGATCCACCCGCCGGGTCCGCCGCGACCACGTTGGAACGGCCCGTAGAGTTCGCCACCGAGTCCCGAGGCCGCGAGCGCGTGACGCGACGCCGGACGGGGTGAGGTAACGATGTGCCCCTCGATCAGCTCTGCGACGAGGTGGTTCGGCACCGCCAGCAGATCCTCGTACGTTGCCTGACGCAGGGCTGGAATGCTCATAAGCGTAAGGATAGTCGCGAGCATACCGATAGGCCAGCGTGGGGCATATCCCTGCCGTTCTCGGCCCGTTTCCCCCGCTTGTTGCCCCAACCACCTATAGCTTCGCTCGTAGGGAGTTGGTGATGCTCACTCAACTCCCTCGTGACTCGGCAATCCACGGATTGGTGAGTCCAACTCTTCGCCAAGACCAATTTGGTGACCGTCATTGCGACCTGCCTCGTAGCCGTCGTTGTACACGCGCAAGGGCGTGGGTCGAGGCGTCCTGAGGTTCGAGTGAGTGTCCATCAACTTCCGCGCCGCGAGCGACTCGCGTTCATCGAGCTTGACCAGAGCAGTACTTGTCGCGGCCTGCCTAACTTCGGTTCGCATCGCATTGAGACGCTCATGGACCACGACCACGAGACCCTTACGATAGGAGTCACAGAAGCTACGACCCTTGCCGAGACCGTTCTTCAACGTCAGTCGATCGATTTGCGCCTTCACGCGATCGTACTGAAGTCGGAATAGGCGAACATCGCTCGGACAGCCCACGATCCGAATCGCGGTCCGCTTATGCGAACGCGCTTGATAGAGGGCGCACCCGTAATGGCTCGCCAGCGTGCCGACCAGAAGTTGCTGCCACACGGGAACCCTGGACGCAAACATCTCAACTGGGTCACCATCCTCCGTGGGAACCTCAGCTTGGACATCCGCGTGAGCCTCGACTTCCGCGCGCGACAGTCGATATTGTTGCAACAGCTTTTCGGCAGCAGCTACGGCTACTGCAGCCTCGTTCTCGTTCGTATTGGCCTCGGCCAGCGCATATAGCTTCTTGACTTTGTTGATGACGTCGTCGATGGCGTTCATGGGGCGATCCGCATTGGCGGAATGGCCTTACTACAAAACTCGCGCGCCGTACCCTCCAGAATCAAGTTGTTGGACTGGTTTAGTCGCCAACCTCCTGCCGCCATCCACAAGGGCGCGACGCGCGATGCGAAGTGGAAGCGTGCGGTGTGGTTGGAGGTTGCGCCATTGGCGCAACCTCTGCACTATTCGTCTGCACAAATTGTGAATCCAAGGACCCGCGCGCCCCGTTCTTGGGCCTTCTGGTACTGCTCGTAAGCACACCAGTGACGGGCTCTCGCAGACGATCACCGATTTGAAAGCGTGCGAGGTGGGAGAGACGAATTCGCGGCGAAGTTGGGATACCACGTGACCGGATGGGGGCTTTCGGCGTAATAGAAACCCCAGGGGTGCTCAAGATCCGTGCAGCCCGATCGATTAATTGAAGACAGCCTCGACAGCACAGGTCCAATCGATCGACTCGAGCATCAAGTCCATGTTCACGGTATGGTTGCTGCACAACGTCTGAGCAGCGGCGAGTCGGGCCATAGATAGGGGCGGCCAAATGCTTCTATCCAGCGGGCAAGATGGGCGCCTCGTCCGGAAAAAGGTGTGCCTTATGACAAAAACTGTTCGGCTCCCTGTGTACTCCGTCTTTGGACTGTTACTCGCTAGCTGTATCGATGGCGCGCCGGTGGACCCTGCCGAAACGGAAGTGGCCACATTTCAGAGCCCCCTGACCTTACCTACGAATGGGGTTACCGGAACCAACAATGGCTTCTACTTTTCGTTCTGGAAGGATTCTCCCGGAACCGTGAATTACACCTTGGAAGCCAATGGCCGATACACCGCCAATTGGTCAGGCATCAACAACTGGGTTGGCGGGAAGAGC
>JBLNFG010000483.1:0-3725 GCA_050263495.1 Myxococcales bacterium
GAGCGAACGAGGAAATCCTTTGCGGTAGCGTGCCGCAAGCCCCTTCTGCGCCATGATTGTGACACCACAATCTCCGAGCGGGTGATTGAAGGCTTTGATGGTTCCACCCGGTCCAATTGGACTGTCACTGATCACCACGTCGAGTTCGTGCGCAGCAAGCCCCTGGAGCAACCGCTCGGTGCGATCTTCATGGCAAATGAGTCGGACCCCTTCGGGGAGCTGCAACGCTGGCATCAAGATGCGCTTGGCGATCAACTTCGAGACGAACTCCGCGATGCCGACGACCAGCCGTAGTGGGCGCCCCGTAGGGCGGCCCTGCACCGTCTCCATGAGCTCGCGCCCCAGCGAGAAAATCTCGTCTGCATAGTTGAACACGACCGTGCCCATTTCCGTCAGCGCCAAACCACGGCCCTTCTTCTCGAAGAGTGGCTCTCCCAAGGCCTCTTCGAGTGCCCGAATCTGCTCACTAACGGTGGTGTGGGTGAGTCGGAGCTGACGTGCGGCGCGGCTCACGCCCCCTTCCCGTGCAGCCAGCCAGAAGTAATGGAGATGGTGGTAATTCAGCCAGTGCATGTCGAATCATATGCCGGAAAAACCGACAGCTTGGGGCGAAACTTAAGGCCTTCCCGGTATCCCGGTTCAGCGGCATACCAAACATTGCCCCTTGAATCTCGGCCACACGGGCCGGTCACGGATTCAGGCGGCCCGAATCGAAGCTATGGACACCTCCAGCATTGGCACCCCCGGACTTTGGATTGGTTTCGTCACCCTAGTCTTGTGCATGCTCGCGTTGGATCTGGGCGTTCTCAATCGCAAGGACCACGTGGTGGGGTTTCGCGAGGCGCTGGGTTGGACAGGGGTGTGGGTCTTCCTCTCGCTCGGATTCAACGCCTTCGTTTGGTTCCGATTCGGGCAGCAGCACGCAATCGAGTTTCTGACTGGCTACGTGATTGAGAAGTCGCTGTCTATCGACAACATCTTCGTGTTCGTCGTCATCTTCAGCGCGCTGAGGATTCCGGCGGTGTACCAGCACCGCGTTCTGTATTGGGGGATCTTGTCCGCGCTAGTGCTGCGCGCGGGGATGATCCTCGCGGGTGCGGCGGTTCTACAGCGCTTTCACGCGGTCATGTACCTGTTCGGCGCGTTCTTGATCGTCACGGGGGTGAAGATCTACATCCAACGCAACCAGGAAGAGCATCCAGAGCAAAGCTTGCTGATGCGAAAGGTGCGTCAGCTCATCCCGTCATCAGCGGAGCTGGACGGGCATCATTTCGTGACCAAGCAGAACGGTCGAATACTGGCCACGCCGTTGCTGATGGCGCTCGTGCTGGTCGAGCTGAGCGACGTAGTATTCGCCGTTGATTCGATTCCCGCCATCTTCGCCGTCACGCTCGACCCATTCATCGTGTTTACGTCGAACATCTTCGCCATCCTCGGTCTGCGCTCGCTGTTCTTCGTGCTAGCGCGTTTGGTCGACAAGTTCCGATACCTCAAGCTGGGGCTCGCGGTCGTGCTCGTTTTCGTAGGCGTGAAGATGTGTATCGTCGACTTCTTCCCCATCTCGTCGTTGGTGTCTTTGGCAGTCATTCTCGGGGTGCTGACCATCGCGATTCTCGCATCGCTTCGCGCCAGTGCGCATGAGCACGCGAACGCCCGTGACGCCCTCGCCTCAGGCGGGTAAGCAGAAGCGGAGCTTCCGACCTTCCTGTGCCAGTTCCTCTGTTCATTGGACCACTCGCGAAACAGTTGCGTGATCTTCTCACGAGAAATTTTGGGATTTCTCAGGCCTGCGCCCGGTGGCCACGCTGCGTCGCTAATCCGTGACCGCGGGGTCTCGCTAGGTAGCCGAGGGCCCTGCTCGGCGGCTGCACCGGCAAGGCTCGAGCGCGGAGAAGTCGATGGTTTGGCGAGAGCAGCCTGCGCTCGGGGTACTAGGGGGAGGAATTCTCGAGTGCAGATCTGCGGAAGTCGTTGCAGACTCTGCCGCGTGAACCGCCGTCCCCTGATCTTGCTGCTCCTTGGTGCCGTGCCAGCTTCTTTGTTTTTGGTTAGTTCGTCGTGCGCACGTCGGCCTGGCGCGGACACGGCGATGGAACCGACCCAGTCGCTGCACGGGGACGAGCGCGGACCAAGGGCGGCACTTGCCTCCGTCGCCGGACAACCATCGACGTCGGCGTCCCTCGCGACGACTGCACGCGCGCCGTCGGGGGTGAACGCGCCGTCCCTCGCGACGGCTGCACGCGCGCCGTCGGGGGTGAACGCGCCGTCGGGGGTGAACGCGCCGTCCCTCGCGACGGCTGCACGCGCGACGTCGGGGGTGAACGCGCCGTCGGGGACCGGCACTCCGACGAACATCGTCGGGGCGTCGAGTCGCGGCGTTACGCCTTCGGGTGCTGGCGCGCTTGGGCCGCACAGTGCCGCGTCGAGTGCCGCACCTGTCGCAGAAAACGCGAACTCGACGTTATTGCGCCGCACAAACCAAGAAGGCATGCTGCTCGTGCCCGGCGGCGAGTTCACGATGGGGATCGACGTTGGTGGCGAAGAGGACGAACACCCCGCGCACCGTGTTCGCGTCGAAAGCTATTACCTGGATCGACTCGAGGTGACCGTCGAGGAGTATCTGCAGTGCGTCAAGGCTGGCAGGTGTCGCAAGTATCGTGAAGACGCGGCGCGTTCTTTTCGAGCTGGCGACGACGCGCGCTTCCGCACTCCGAAGCAGCCAATTTCCGGCGTGTCGTGGGACGATGCGGTCGCGTATTGCGGCTTCGTCGGGAAACGTCTACCGCGCGAGGCGGAGTGGGAGCGAGCTGCGAGTGGTGACGATCGGCGGCATTTCGTCTGGGGCAATCAGGCTCCCGATCCCACGCGTTACGGCTGTTTCATGCGGGCGGTGGGGCCCCGCGGGCAGACCACCTGTGATGTTGGATCTTTTCCCGAGGGAGCAGGTCCGTATGGGCACCTCGATCTCGCCGGTAACGTGTGGGAGTGGACCGCGGATGACTACGATCCGTACGCCTATCGACGTTCGACGGCAAACGAAGGTAAGCCGGGATCGTGTCAGCAGATCTTGGCGGCACAGGACGAAATCCGTGCCTCGAAGCGCCACGGCTTCACTGGATCGAATCCCGTGCCAACCACGTGCGAAAAGGTCTTGCGTGGGGGCGCCTTCAACTATCCGGGCCCGGGGCTGCGCGTGACCAATCGTGTCCATCATCCGGGCACGTGGCGCATGTTGGTAGCTGGTTTTCGCTGCGCCAAAGACGTCGAGTGAACTGCGCGGGTCTCGTTTCCAGTCTGCGGCGCTAAAGACATCGAGTAAACTGCGCGGACTCGTTTCCAGCCCGTGGCGCACGCCAGCGCGCAGGCTGTCGTGGCGATGCTAGATGCGTCGACTGCAGCGAGGGCTCTTGACGCTAGGTCCCGATCCGCTCTATCAACGACCCGTGACCGCCTCATCTCGCTACCAACGTCAGTCTTACGGACGCATGCCAGACGGCCGTGAGATCCACTTGCACACCCTCACCAATAGGCAGAACGCGACGGTGCGTCTGATCGACTACGGCGCGATCGTGACCAACATCGTGGTCCCCGATGCAAGCGGTCAGCTCTCGGACGTCGTGGTCGGCTTCGATGACCTGAATGGTTACCTGAACGACACCTGTTTCATTGGATCAGTGGTGGGGCGCTACGCAAACCGAATCGCGGACGGCGACTTGGTGATTGAC
>JBLNFG010000484.1:0-4109 GCA_050263495.1 Myxococcales bacterium
GACACCCCAATTTAGCGTTCGAAGAGGACGGCGTCACACATCAGGTTTCCGTGCCGATTAGCTGCAGCAGTACGCCCCGCGAAGCAGCCTTCTTCACCAAAGGTGGCGGCACCCACGAATGGCGCGCCGCGCAACTGTTCACGAAAGGAACGAGCCGCATCCTCGGCGCGATTCCCGAGAACGCTGACGCACCCGCCGCAATAGATCAGCACACCACCCGCGATGGTTTGAACGGTATTGCTACCGGCAAGTGCGCGCGAGGTTGCCTGGGTGGTGCGCTCAACTAGCGCCGAATCGGTCCCAAACATAAGAATCAACTCATCACCAACGTTCATTTCGCTGAAGAAGAGTAGGGCTCCGCCTGGTAGGACTTGGTGCGGATGCGACAGCAAGTATCGCGGCATCGAGCCGACCTTGTCTACGAGCCGTCCAAGTGGCTGCAATACCGTCTCGTGCAAGACCACCCCACCTTTGAGCTGATCGCTGATAGCTCCATTGGTCCATCGGTTGTAGACCTCCGCGGCGGGCGCATGATCGATTTCCTGAACGACACGACCGCGAGCGGCCGTGACCCTACCGACGGTCTTAGTTGGAACATATCCGCTCACGAACGCCCCAAGCACGCTTTGGGGTGAAGTCATGCCGACCAATAGAAAGCCCTCTTCGAGCACCTCCGTGTCGAGGAAAACCCTCCAATTTCCGTCCATCGCATCGTCGGCTGCACTGCCACCGTAGACCGGTGGGGGATCATCGTCGAAGGCCTCACTTATCCCAGCAAGAATGCTTTCTTCGAAGCCAGGGGTCGCGTGCATGAGGATGCAGTTGATTGAGCCTGCCGCAGCGGCTCGAATCTCGAGCGCAGCAGCACGAGCCTCCGAACGCGCTCGAACGCTTCCAGCCTTTCGCAGGACAGGGAATGCGCGTACGTTGTCCGTCTTGGTGACCCCGAGAATGTGAAATCCTCGCGTAAAGCCGTTCGGAGTGAAGACCCCCTGAAACGAGGTGCATCCGAAGACTCGCACCCCCTGATGCGATCTCACAATGGCTTCGAGCTTGGACTGGAGCGGCACATCGATGGTCGAGTACGCGAGCATCCATGAGCAGGGGCGAGCGTCCGTTGTCGTTTTGGTAAAGTCACTGTGGTGCATTCGAGAACCCTCGGGCCGCCAGTCTACAGGAACCGAGCTTCCGAACGTCGACTGGAATCGCTCTCGTGCCCGAGTCCCAAGGGAGGTCCTGGCGTCCCGCATACTCCCTTTGCCCGCAGTGGACCTAGGAGGCGTCGCAACGTGCGGGAAGAAACACCCACTTTCCGCCCGCCCGGCTCGGTGCTAGGCTCGCGGCCATGTCGATGCGCACTACCGGTGTAAATCTCGTATCCACGCTGCTCTTGGTGGGCGCGGCTGTCGCGTGTGGTGACGATGAACAGACATCGGATTTGAACAAAGACTTTGCTGGTCGCGAATTCGTATTCGATGGGGGAGACGGATTCACGCCGGTCAGCCCCACGGCGATTCTGCTGAGCTTCCAGAAGTCGACTCTCCTCTGCTATGCCGGCTGCAGCATGCTCGACGCAACCTACAGCGAGCTCGGAGGGGCCCTTGTAGTGAATGACGTGCATGCATCAACGAAGGGCTGCTCTGAGGAGGCTGCGGCGCAAGACCAGTGGCTGAGTCGCTTCCTCCGCAGCAATCCCAAATTCGCTCTCGATGGCCGCCGTCTCGCGCTCATCTCGCCGGATGCCACTTTGACGTTTCGCGAGGGCGGGCTTTGAGCCAGCGGGCTTTCAGCTCGACTTGGATTCACGTCTGACTTTGCGCGAGCGTGGGCTTGAACTCGACTGGATTCAACTCTGACGTTTCGCGACGGCGCGCTCGAGCTCCGGGGCTTTGAGCTCCACCGGGGTTCTTCTGAGGTTGCGCGAGGGTGCGCTTTGGGAGCGATAAGAATCCATTGGCGGCGCCCCAGCGCCACCTAGCAGTCAAACTGCTCTTTGATCGACGCGACCTCGTGTCATTTGGCGCTTGCTGTGCTTTCGCAGGCACTTGTGTGCTTCACGCAGGCCTTCTGTGCTTCACGCAAGACGGCGAGCCCCATCGCGCGAATCGGGTGCCCCGCTCTCCTGCTCTTCACGCAGCAATTTTCGTCGCCCGAGAATGAGGTGGAAGGCCCATTGCCGAACCCTGCCCTGATGCTCGTTGAGCAAATGCGACGGGAAGGGCGGCGCTCACGCCCGTTTTCGTGTGCCGCACAAACTTCATTCGTAGACTTGGTTCTGCGTCTTGCAACCCCCTGGACGGACTCGAGCACTCAAGCGACGAAGCGAGTCACGCACACTTGGATACAAGTGACTGCGATTTGCCCCCGCTGTCACGTACGCCGCAAACCAATTCTGCAACGAACCGCTGGTTCAAATGACCAAGAATTCGAGATCTTAGAAATCCCACGACGCGCGCTATGCGATGCAACGTTGACGACGAGCTTCGATTCCGCGATTCTCAGCCGCGCCTTCGTTGCAAGCCGCGATGAGGAAGAGGCATCGTGGCGATTCGAAGGCCAGCGAGATGCCACATCGGCATTAGAATGGAAATTCCGCATGTCAAAGCTAAGTCTCTATTTCAAGCGTCCAAAGGGCTGGGCATCGTCGATCCGAATTCATTACTGGGGAACCAAGCCCTCGTCTTCGTCGACGACATGGCCAGGAGTTCCGATGGTTGACATCGGTGGCGATTGGTACTCCTGCGAACTCAAGGGCGTCACCTCCGCGTCAATCGTATTCAACGATGGCGCTGGCCAGCAAACAGCGGATCTTTCCCGCGATCAAGATGGCTGGTACCTTTTGCCGACAGGGTGGTCAGCGAAGAATCCAGAAGCCGCGGCGACACCTGAAGCCACTACAACGAAGTCGCGCGGTGGGTTCTACACGAGCGCTTAGGGCCCGTCCTAAGTAGCCACCGTCTTTCGCCGCCCTGCCCGTGGACTCTCCACACGGTAAGGGCGGCGTCTGTTCGTACTCAGAGCAAGGCGGACGCTGAGGAGCACTAGCAATTCGCGAACGGACTGCTCTTTGGGCAAATACCCGAATCACCGACACGGTGAGTCAGCGCTCCTCCTGCCCCATTGGGCCGGCCCCAGAAAGCATTGTCACACCAAACTTTGTTCGAGCGACGCCATGTTTGGCAGCTACGTGCCTTTCAGGCGCTCGCGGTAGCTTGGCACCTGCACCTGACGACGGCTAGGCGACACTGACTCAAGCTGAGGCATCCATTGGGTGCGGGGGTTAGGTGCCACGAGAGAGAGATCCGAGTCACAACTGGAAAGGGGTGCGCAATCGTGGTGCCGATGCCATTGCCCCACTACCGCATACCCGCCACGGGTCTCAGAATCTTCTGGGCAGCAACAGCCAAGACAGGATTCATGAAACACGTGGTACGTGAAGGCAGGCCCAAGGTCATCGTGGTTGGCGGAGGCTTTGGCGGTCTGCACGTAGTCAAAGGCCTGTTAAAAGCAGAAGTAGATATCACAATTCTGGATCGCCAAAACCACCACCTCTTTCAGCCACTTCTCTATCAGGTTGCCAGTGCGGTGCTCTCACCAGCCGACATCGCACAACCGATTCGACGCATGCTGAGAGGGCAAGGAAACGTTCGGGTCGTGCTTGGCGAAGCTGAGCGTGTCGACTTAGCCCGCAGCCGCGTCACCGTAAGCGGGGCCGATGCAGAGTATGACTTCTTGGTGCTCGCGGCCGGAGCGACCCATTCGTACTTTGGCCACGATGACTGGGCGCCGTATGCACCGGGGCTGAAAACAGTGAACGACGCCCTGGAGATTCGTCGTAGGATTCTCTCGGCGTTCGAGGCCGCTGAGATCGAGGCCGACCCCTCCGCACGCAACGCACTCCTTACCTTCGCTATCGTCGGAGCAGGTCCCACAGGCGTGGAGCTGGCGGGCGCACTCAAGGAAATTGCGGTGGAGTCCGTTCGAGCGGACTTCCGGAACGTTGATACGAGCCAGACCCGTGTAGTGCTCATCGAAGCCCAAGGGCGAGTCCTACCATCCATGTCCGAGCGCGCGTCGGCCCGTGCTTTGCGAGATCTTGAACGGATGAA
>JBLNFG010000485.1:0-8384 GCA_050263495.1 Myxococcales bacterium
CTGGTGGAACAGAGGGAACGCGTTCCACTCGATTCGTCGAGATAGCGCCGTCCAGCCAGACTGCGCGAATCGAGTTACCACAGATGTCTTCCTTGATACCGTGTTCGTACAACCAAAGCGCGAGTGCTTCGCCAAACTCAGCCATGGTAGTGAAGCGCTGCTCGCGATCCTTCGCTAGGCCGCTCGACACGACCTGCCATAGTGCTGCGTCGCAGCCTTCGAAGTCCGTCATCGGCGGAGCATCGTCGTGGATGATCGACTGCATCAGCGCGTTGTAGTTTGATTTTCGGTGCGGGACGTTCCCGGTAACCATCTCATACAGAACGACCGAGAGTGACCAAACGTCAGTTCGTTCGTCCACGTCTTCGATGCCGAGGGCCTGTTCGGGAGACATGTACTCCGGACTGCCGAGAACAACGCCCATTTGGGTTAGCCGTCCATCAACGTTCGTGGGACCAACCTTGGCGATCCCGAAGTCCAAAAGCTTTGGCTGGACGCGCCCGAGTGGATCAGTTGCTAGGAAAATATTGTCCGGCTTTATATCACGGTGCACGATCGATCGATCGTGCGCGAGCCGCAGGCCATCCGCGACTGGCAGCAGCATCTGGACTGCCCTAATCGCTGAGATTCGCTCTTCACGATCAATAGCCGCGCTGAGCGTTTCACCTTGTACGAGCTCCATCACCAGGTACGGGTCGCCGCGGCTAGTCCAACCGAAGTCGAACACCCGTACCAAAGCGGGATGCCCGAGTCGCGCCGCGGCGTGTGCCTCGCGCGCCATGCGCGACGAGATCACCGAGCCTGCGACGCTAGCGCGGATCAGCTTTACGGCGACCTCAACCCCCAAAGCGAGCGCATAGCCCACCCAGACCACGCCCATGCCTCCGCGCCCCAACTCGCGGACCAATCGGTAGCGATCCCCAATGACTTCACCAGCCAAGTAGGGACTTGGCTCAACCTGGGCAGCGGCAGGCGTCTCCGCCCGGGCCTCCTCGTCAGCGACGATAACGGACGCTTCCGGCACCAACCGAGGAAACTTGCGAGACACGCTCGAGCTCATGCTGATGGACCTTGCCGCACGACGTGATCGGGTGTGCGCGCGGGTTACGAGCGCGCGCCGGTCACGAGCCTTTGACTGGACAATGGAGCATTCTAGCGAATCAACGCGCGACCGCCACAACGCAACCGCACGAATGTTCGCCGATGCTACGAGATTCTGACGATTGGGCGCCTCAGGCCATCTCAGACATCGATCACATTGTGCGCCCGGTGCGCCGTGCCCAACCGAGGCTCGCGTGTTCCGCAAATTACGCATGCTTCTTTGGCCAGCGCTTACGTAGGCCGGATACCTACAGCGCCGGCAATGCATCCTTACGTAGAGCGGTGAAACGCTCTACTCCGCAGCAGACAATAAACCTCCTCTCCCTAGCCGCACCCGGTGCGCTCGTTCTCCATCTCGAATGCGCCGAGCTAGTTCTGGCTAAGCAACGCGAGGAGCTAAACACGCTGGCACTTCGAATTCGTCCCGTCCCAAGATCCGCGAAAGCTCGGCCACATCGAACGTGGTGGGCGTCAACACTGACTGCCAATGCAGGCAGCCCGACGCGTTCAGGAGTACGCATTGCGCCATCAGCCCCTTACTTCGCGCGCGCCATCCGGCTCCCAGCAGGCCAGCTGCACAAGCAATCCCAATCACGCCGACGTGCTCGTCTTTGAGCGCCTGCGCATCGAGAAAACGCGAGAAATTGGAGCCATGCATCACGAAGACGGCATCCGCTCCGGCGCGCTCACTCATGCGTGTGGCCGCTGAAACCGAACAACCCAGAGTGCAGTGCGTGCACTTGCGCTCTACTTCGGCTCGAACCGCCCGGCACTCTGTTTCCTCTCGCAGCGTCACACACCCTGGCATCACAACGACGTGTCGTCTGCAGGCTAAGAAACCTCGACGCCAAGCGCGATTGAGCATCTCCGCACCAACCATATTCAGGTGATACTCGACGCGACGACGCGAGCATTGCAGCGTATCTTCGCGCGGACCTCGAGCTACGAGTTCTTGATCGAAGAACCGATTGACGCCCTCGGTAAAGCCACCGAGGTAGCGTTCGGCAATGGCCTCGAAGCGCACCGCAAAGGCGACCACCAAACGCAAGATTTCGCGATTGGTCGCCGACTGCGTAGTCGACAAAAATGCAGTCCACCCCTCTAATCGCGCTACCTCGTCGTCATACTCACCCGTCGCAAGCATCCAATTGAGAAGGGCGTGAATCTCTTGTAGAGTCGGATCGATCCGCCCGCGTCTAGAACGATTGCCCAGGTTAGCTAACGCGGCCCTAGACTCATCGCGCCTGAGGGGCGCGCCGGAGCGCCGCTCACGCACCAGCTCCGTCACTAGTCCACGAAGCGATTCACTTGGTTCGAGCGCCTCGCGCCCTCGCGCCCGCCACATGACGCCAAGCACCAATCCTTCCAGCAGGTACTCGGAATTGGAACGCCGCTGCTCTCGACCATTGAGTTCGACAAATTCGGCATAGGCCTCGATGACAGGTCGTAGTACTTCACCAGAAGCCTCTACCCAATCCGCTAACCTGCGAACGGCACCGAGGTATGGCTCGTTGTCTGGACTAGCTGCTCGAAGGCTGTACGTGGGCGCGTTCATGACGAGTCCTCCCGACAGCCTCCGCCCCAAGCGTGGCGCTGTCTGCCCCGCCGCTTTGCAGCTGGCGTGCCATCGCGTTGGGGCTTCATCGAATTCCGTAGTGCGAGATTCTCTTGTTTTGTTTTTGTTGGTTCGTCGCGATCACGCCCTGGTCCGGAACGCCAAATAACGGAGGCCCGGACAGCTGCTCGCGACGGGACCCGGACAACTGTCCGTCAACACCAGGGTCCAGTGTGAACGTCAAGCACGCTCAGTCTTTCGACAAGCCACATGGAAGCGCAATCACACGTAGATGTATGCTTCCGCGTTGGAGTCCGTTATCTGTCGCGGCCGGCGCGAATAACCCGCTATTCGCGCGTGCGCTCTAGGTACTCACGAACAGAAGAGCCAAAACAGCTCAGGATTGTCACCGCTACGAGAGAGAAGCACACGGAGCGCGCGTCAGGGCGGGGGCTACACAGGCGTCCAGAGCGAGCGCTCCGCGTACAGCCTCCGGGAACACCCGTCTTTGGCAAGGCGGCGGACTCGGGTTCAATGCTGATCGAGGTTAACGCCGTCGGTAGGGCGGACGTAAGCGCGTAAAGCAAGGCGAAGACGCTTGATCACTTCAAACAGTCACCGACCCTCACAATTTCGTTCTTCTGATCGACATTGATTGGCAACTTCCCCTGAGCGACGGAAACCGTGCTCCCGTCCCGCAGTCGATCGGGAGGCACTCCGGTGATTCGTGCCACTGCCTCTTGCCAGCTGATGCCTGGCCGTGGATAGATAACCATGCATTTCGGAGGGGCAGCACTGCCCTTTTCTTCGTAATGTAGAACGTACTTTTCGGAGCCGGACTCCATTGTTAGTACGGTCTCGTCATTCCCTGGCACGCCCCGAAAGTTTCGAGAGCTGAAGTACCTTTTGGCTTGCTCCCACCCAAGTTCGATCGGTTGCGGCCCAGCACACCGGATCTGTTTGCCACCTGTCTTAGCCTGGTAGGCTTGCCCGCGAGGACAGGAAGGGTCGCCTTCTCGAATTAGCCTCTCAAGCTCTTGCGGGGTCAACGCCTCCTTCGCCTTTTTCCGAGCATCTCGGTCTTCCACCAGAGAACGGTGCCCAGCCAGACGTTCTCGTGCTTGTTCTAACTGTTTCACCTCGCTGTCGCGCCCGGCCACTTTGCACGCGTCGGTCGCCAGCGCAATTAGTTGAATGCTCCTCGTCAGACTGTCCGCGGAATTGGAGTCAACCCCATTCACGGCGGTCTGAGCTTCCGCCATCTTCTCGTGACACAACTTCGTCTGCGGCGAGTTACAAGCGGCGAGCATCATGCTGCAAACGAGCGATGGTGGAGCATAGCGGCGGGTCATGAGTGCAGCATGCTACCATGCACCTAAGCATGCCGGAGCGAATTGCTCACCGATCGGTCTCGCTCGAACGGGGCTAACCCCTCGGGCGCGTGCTGGTTTGCAGTCTTAGTTGTGCTTGCTCGGCGCCTCACAGAGCTAGAACAGTGGCTCGTGCTGATCGGCGACACGTCGCGTTAGCTGTGACCCGCGACGACGCATTGGGACGCATCCTCCGAGGCATTGCAGGCGTCGTGGAGCTCGTGCGCAAGCATCCGATCGCCATCAAATACGAATCGTCCCCTGAAGCGCGCGCCCTTCAGCAAATAGGGCATCCAATACCGATCGTCCGCCCACATCTCATCGTAGGGGATGGCGTCGCAGGGCGTCCAGATCGGGATTGCCTCGGGGGTGGCGGTCGGTTCCCCCACGTATGCCCTGGCCGCGAATACGAAGGCGTGAATGCTGTAACCATCCGTGAACTGGAAGCGAAGCTCCCCACGTTCCTCCAATCCAAGCGGCGTAATACACAATTCCTCTTCCACCTCGCGTTGCGCGCACGCCGTCCGCGACTCCCCTGCCTCTATCCGCCCACCGGGACCGTTAATCTTGCCAGCTCCGAGCCCCCTTAGTTTACGAATCAGCAACACCTCATTTTCGCGAAAAATGAAGACTAGAGTCGCGCGATCGACGGCCTTCCACTCGCCCCAGGTCGGCAGCAGTTCAAGGGTGTGCATCTGCGCCGCAGTCTTAGTCCTCGTTGGCATCGGGGCAAGCCACGTGTGCACGGGGCCACGCCCCCGCAACTGGCCGACGCGCCCCGAGACACACCACGGGTGCGATCGCGCCACAACCAGTATGGCGCGAATCACGGATGCTCTCTTGAAGCGTGCAGCTCCTGGGACTCGCACCCGACACCTCGATTCCTAACTAGAGCCCTTCAGACCAGTACCGCACGTTAGTGCTTCGCCGCACGTTTCGCAGTAGACCCGCGCTCCAGCACGGCCGCAGCAACTTCCTACTGCAGGTAGATCTTGCCGCACTCGATGAACTGGAGCGAGGTGTCGATCCGGAAGTGAGACTCCGTAACGTGTCTCTCGGCAAAGAAGAAGTCCAGAGGGTAACTCTTTCCCTTGGTCAACCCGAGAGAGTCAACATTGATGGTTCGTGACATTGCATTATGCACTCCACCCAAATTAACGACCAGTTGGTCATTAATGAAGGTAAACACATCGTCGTCACCCGTAAAGGTGAAGGTCTCCCCACCTTGATACTGAAACACCGTATGCAACTCGAACGTGAACGAGTAGTTGTGGTCTTGTCCCTCGTTACCCAGCAGCTGGCCGTCAATCGGGAAAAACGCCTGATTGTCGTATGAGTAAACGCCGTTCGCGTCGGGCCCGGTGAACTTCAGCGGTAGACTTTGGCCAACATTGACGTCCTGGACGTCACGAAACCACTGATCAAAGTTGGCGGCTCCCGTCGTTGTAACTGTTCCGGTCGCGCCGCCCGCGTATATCGGCTTGCGCGAGTCCGGGTCTATTGTTGCTTTTACTATGCCCTCATCCAGACTGTTGTCGCTCTTGCCCGAGTGTGCGGGTTCCATATCAGGAAAGGTCATGCGGAAGTCCCTGATGCGCCCCGTCAATGTCCCGTCGCAAGTCGAGCCGTCGTTCGAACCATCAACGCTGTCGCCGAAACCTCGACCAACATCGATTTTCTTGGTCTCAGAAGACGAGTCATCAGACTGTTCATTGCCACACGCGAGCACGCAAACGACCGCAAGAAATCCAACTAACACACGCTGCCTCATCGCACTGCTCCTAACACTTGGCGGCCCAGGTTCCAGTGATTTGGGATTGGTCCAGTCACTGAAGGCTTCCCTGTCGGCCGTAGTCGAAATCCAAGCTAACCCGGCTATCATACTTGAATCGCGCTACAGCCGCCAAAATGGGCAATAGTTGTACTTCAGTCGGGGCTGCTTTTCATGGGCGGGTCAAAAACCGATGGATTGACGGGGCTAACTAACCTCGACGCGTCGGGACAAGTCGTCGTCGCCGAAGGGGAGCGAGTCCAGCCAAGTGTCCGTCACTCTTCGAACGCGTCTGGCTGCAGGGCACTCCGCGAGCACGATGCAGTCCGCGCAAAACTCTTTCCATCGACGCACCTCCCCCAATCGCCGATGGCCGTTTGAGTCTCGGCAGGGACTCTTGCGCAGCGTGCCCATCTTGACATTCCAAGCTACAGGCGCGACGAACGCGAACAGATTCCGGCGGGCGCGCCTCCCGAGAGACGCTGCGTCCACAGAGGTTCTCGCTCAGGATGCTGCTGATGTTGTTCCGGTTCTTTTTCGAACGGCTTGCGTTTCACCCTAGGCACGACAGATAGATTCGATCAGTTGGAGATCCAAGAGCGCGTCCTTTGGCGTGACCAGCGGGGCTGCTCCGCGCCGCACGACGTCAGAGAAATGCTCAATCTCAGCGCTAAAACTGTTCCGTTTGCACGGGTAGACTCGCTCCTTCTTTCCTTTGTCCCAGAGTACGGCGCGGTCCCAATATAGCTCGGCGTTGGCGCGCTCTCCGTAAAGCTTGAGCAATGGGGCATCTCCATTGACAGAGAAGCAGCTTGTCCACGTTCCGACGACACCCCCACGAAAGCGAAGGGCTGCGACAGCAGTGTCCATAGGTGGCAACTTGGGATCATAGGCCGCCACAAAGCCCCGAGTGGCACTTGGCATCCCAAGGCAGCGACGAACCACGTGGGCAACATGCACTCCGGCATCGAGGACGAACCCACCCACGTGCGCTGGTGCCTGCCGCCAGGAGGTACTGAAATAGGGGTTGGTCTTGTCCATTTTGGTGAGCTGGAGCACCTGCACCAAGCGTACCTCACCCAAGCGGCCACTCGTCGCCCAACTGATCAAACGCTCTGCATGGGACATGAACGCGAAGTTCTCGGCAACGCACCACGGGACCTTCAGTCGCCCTGCCGCGACGAGTAGCTTCTTTCCCTCTCTGACGCTGGGGGCGACGGGTTTTTCGCTGAGCACCGGCTTGTTCGCTCGCAGGCTGGCGAGCACATAGTTGGGCTGTACATTGATCGGCAAGCTGATCATGACTGCCTCAACCTCATCAAGAGCAATCAATTCCTCTGCGTTGTCGGTCACGGTCTTTGCACCAACGAGTCGGGCGAAGGCCTCAGCTTTGTCGCGCCGACGATTGGCACACGCCACTACCTGAACCTTTCCTTTTAGCTCCTTGAAGGCTGGCAGATAGAGCTCCCTCGCTGCTACACCGGTGCCAATCAGGCCTAGTCTCAGGGGTCGTCGCATGTGTGGAAGTTAGTCCTGTTCCAGCTTATCGCACGGCAAACGTCGTACCGACATCGCGCGCTCTAGCACCATTGGTACTGGCTTTACGTGGCGAGGTATATCCGTTGCCGCGCGATCGCGTCTCGTGCTACTTACTTTCATGGCCAGCGCACGCTGTTACGAGTGCCAAAGCTGTGGCGGGCTTGTGCGTGAGTCCGCTCGACAGTGTGGCTTTTGCGGTAGCCCCGTCGCCACCGTGCGCTGCACTCGATGTTTCATGATGAACGTAACCGAGGCGCTTCACTGCATCGGTTGTGGCACCGAACTAGGTTTCCTGCCCGCATTCCAGGAGCAGACCAGCCCACTCCATTGCCCACGCTGCCAGAGTGCGCAACTAGACGCGTTCACTTGCGAGAATGGCGTCTTGGTCGATTGCCGCCTCTGCGGGGGCCAGTTCGTGTCTCACCCTGTTCTGAAGTCGCTGGTACAACGGCACCGGGCCGCGCCAGCGCTATCAGGCCGCCTTCGACCCTGCAATCCGCTCAAGGAACGGGTGACTTACCTTGCCTGCCCGAGCTGCCGGGAATTCATGCATCGGCGCAACTTCGGTGCAATTAGCGGCGTTGTTGTGGATGTTTGCGCGATTCACGGCACTTGGTTTGACGTGGGAGAGCTTGCACGCATCCTGGCGTTCGTCGGCAACGGCGGGCTCACGCGGTCAGAGCTGATCAAGGCGGAACAAACTAAGCGCGTCACCTTTGAATCGCCAGCCCAGCCACAGGGTATACTGATGGGAAAGAGCTGCTACGAGGAAGCTGAAACGTGGAGCGACATGTGCCACGCCGCGGCCGCGTTCGCGCGTTGGGCGCTGCAACTACTACGCTAGAACGCCGAACGGTTTGAAATCCCTACTGCAAGCGCCGATCCTCTCGCTGCGCAGGGCGGCCTCGTCGCTACGCTCCTCAAAGTAGTGATGCTGCCCCCATCCGCCCGGACGCGCGCTGCGCGCGACGCCCGGTCGACTTTCCCCCAAAGCCATGTGCACTGGCCGCCTGCGGCGCCTGCCCAGCTTCGCTGGTTGATGCTGGTT
>JBLNFG010000486.1:0-13736 GCA_050263495.1 Myxococcales bacterium
ATCGCGACCGAGGAGAGGCCGATCGAGGCCACGACTACGCCGTACATCATGGCAAGTTGGCTAGTGGTGGCACCGACTGCCTTCATCACCCCAATCTCGCGCACTTGACGCGCCAACATCGCAGCAAGCGAGGTCGCAACGAGCACCGAGCTAAGGACCAGCGCCAATCCGGCAAAGATCAGCAACATGGAGAGAACGGTCGTCATTTGACGCTGGTGGGGGTGTTCTCCGGGCGGCGGAACTCGTATCTCCTGGACGTGGAGTCCTCGCGTCCTCAATGCTTGAGACAACTCATCGGCGGCGTTTTGGACCGCCTTGGCATCCTTTGTCTCGGCACGGAATGCGATCCGCAGCTCGTGAAGCTCGGGACTTTCACCCATCGCGGCGAGCGTCGCTGGTGTCGCATAGGCGTACGCCGATCGCTCTTGCCAGGCGGGCGCTAAACCTGGATCGTGAACCACGCCAGAGACTCCCAACGCCTTGATGGATCCATTCGGTGCCATGACACGGAGCGTGGAGCCCAAGTCCGCTTCTGCCATGGAGAGAGCGCTGCGTTCTAGCAGTACCGTACCCGTCGGAGGCGGCCATGCACCGCTCTCGCGATAGAAGAGATTCAAGCGCAAGTCGTCAAACTCCTCTGTGACGAAGATCAGCATCGGACGCCAGTCGTCTCCCACTTGAACGCGAGCTCGGACTACCTCGCGGCCTGTTGCGGTCGCTACTTCGGGCATGGTGCGAATACCCTCGAGGAGTCCTTGGTCAACGTGCTCAGAGAGTTCGAACGTGGCACTGGCGGGCCGTGTACCCAAGTAGTTGGCGGCGATCTCCCGCTGTAACACCGTTTGCGCGCCGAGAACGACGACGACTGCAATCAGACTTACGAGAATCGCCGACACCATCAGTGTTAGGCGACCGCGCTCGGCCCGCATGTCCCCCAGTAGTTTCCGCCAACGGGCGTTAAGCACAGACCACCTCCTGCGGTCCGTCCGCTTCCAGCGCTATCCTACCGTCGGATAGCCGGATCACCCGATCGACTCGTTCGGACACGTCGCGTTCGTGAGTCACCATCAGAACGGTTCTGCCTTCTCGAGCTAGGTTACCCAGCAAATCGAGCACCATGACTGCCGTGTGGGCGTCGAGATTGCCCGTTGGCTCATCGGCAACGATCAGCGCGGGATCATTGGCAAGAGCGCGGGCGATCGCGGCACGTTGTTGTTGTCCGCCCGACAACATGCTTGGCAGCTTATCGCTCTGATCGGAGATGCCTACCTGCTCCAAGAGCGCTATCGCTCGCGCACGTGCCTGCTTGGTCGTAAACGTTCCGCAAAAGTCCATCGGCAGCATTACGTTCTCGGCTATGGTGAGCGTGGGGAGCAACTGAAAAAATTGGAAGACCACCCCAACGTGGCGTCCTCGCCATCTAGCTAGTTCGTCTTCGGTCATCGCGTGGACAGCAGTGCCTCCCACCCATATTTCGCCAGAGCTTGGACGATCGAGCCCAGCAATCAGATTGAGCAACGTGGATTTTCCACTCCCGGAGCGACCCACCACCGCCACGAAGACTCCCTTCTTGATCGTGAGACTGACTTGGTCGAGAGCTTGGAAGCCTCCGGCGGAGGTCTGGTATGTCCGCGATAGTGCGCGAACCCTGATTAGTTGGCCATCTTGTTTGGTATTGGACACCCTGTTCATTTATGGCATTCCCTGCTCACCGGCAATCGACACGGACCGACTGCTGTCTCGTACTAGACAAGCGTCCTCAACTGTCCAGGATCTCAGCACATGGCAAAGGCAACGCCGAAGACCGAAGAACAAGATCGTCGAGTGCGCAAGACTCGGCAACAACTCCGGGATGCCCTGGTCAACCTCATCCTCGAGCGCGGCTGGGATGCTATCAGTGTTCAAGACATTTGTGCGCGAGCGGATGTCGGGCGCTCAACCTTCTACGTTCACTTTGCGGACAAGGAGGAGTTGCTGTTGGCGGGTCTTGAAGAGCTGCACGAAGGGCTGGATCTGCAGCGCATGCAAGCGACGGGCAGCTTTACCTTCGTCGACGGCCTGGTGGAGCACGCCAAAGAAAAGGCGCGATTGCTTCGCGCGATCGTGGGCAAACGCAGCTCGCCGAACATCCAGAGACGGTTCCGAGAGGTCGTCATGCAGTTGGTCGCGGCTGAACTCTCGGAGTTCGAGCTTGATGAAAAGCAACAGCGCGCCATCATCAACTTTGTCGGTGCCGGTTTGGCGGAGCTAATTACGAGCTGGCTCGATCGACCTTCGAGCATCGATACCGACACGCTTTCAGCGATGGGGCGTCAGTTAGCCAACAGCGCGCTTAGTTCGTTCACGAGGAAGTCTGCACGAAATTCCCGGCAGAGCCGGAAGTAGGCCGCGCCGCTCGCTTCGCGGGTGACCACCAACATTCGCTAGGAGCGAGACCACCCGTGCCGTTTTGACCGGCAACGCAGATCGAGTCCACTGACGACACTTGAGACCTGCGCAGCGTGCGGCTCGACACCTACATCCAGGTTGAGGGGGAGCGCCACAACGTCGTCGTGGGGATCTCTATGCTTCCGTCGTGACAACACAATTGGCGCGTCGGCCTCTCGACCGTGCACCACTGGCAATTCCACGTCTGCTCCTTGACTTAGGCCTGGCGCAAGAGCGCAGACGGGCGTCCGGCAGCCGTTTGGGAAATTACGGGCTTCGGAGAAGATCTCAGGAGTCGTACTATGAATCAGCTTCATGTGTCGCGTTCGCTTCAAGCCGGTCTGCACCATTCTTGTCTTCGTTGCCCTGCTTCTGTGCGGCGGCTGGGGTATCGCGGAACCGTCTGCTAGCCAACCCGCGAAGGGATGGGAGAAAGGCAACAAGCTCAAACCCAGTGGCGGCGTGACTATCGCTCTATCCCCCGGCACACAGGTGCACCTTGCTGGGAACGCGGATTTGGAGGTCCGCCCGAAGGTGACGTTGCCACCAGGTGTCGAAGGCGTCGCTCCCCAAGCATTTGCCGCTCAGCTGAACTCCGGTCGGGTTGACGTGATGATTGACACCAAGAGGCGTCCAGCCGACGGGGTCATGCTCTTTGGGCCGCGACGAACCAGCATCTTGGCGCGGGGAGGGCGCATCTCGGTCGTTGCGGGAGCGAACGCCGTGGCAGTTGGCGTCCATGACGGCAAAGAGGCGAGCGTTGGGATTGGCACCACTTGGAAGACAGTGCCGTCCGGGAGAATGATCGTGGTATCGGCGAGCGTCGTCGAATCCAGACTACCCACGCCGCCTGCGCGCATCGCATTGCGTCGTCTTGCTCTCGCTGTTCAAGGCGCCGCAGAACCGCAACGCGTCACCTGGGACGCAGTGCCGGGCGCGCGACGTTATGTGGTCCGCGTACTCAAGGTAGAGAACAAGTCACTTCAACAGTTCGACATAGCCGAACCGTCACTGTTGCTCTCTAACCTCAGCCCAGGAAAGTACGCGGTTCAAGTCTCTTCTACCGACGCATACGGAATTGAAGGCGCGCCTTCAACCCCGACGTTCGTCAATGTAGTGGGAATCGCGCTACCCAACGGGGCATTCTTGTCGAATGGCAAGGTGTACTTGGAGCCCAATCGACCCATGGCTATCCTGAATGGGAATGGCATCGAAATGGCTTACGATGATGCCGCAACGTATGGGGCAGTTGAGACGCACGTCGGATTGCGCGGCACGCGAGCAACGAGACTCAAGTTCAGAGTTGCCGGAGAAACCGAGATAACGCCAGTCGAGCTCGTGCCACGAGCCCTATCCGTCGACATTGCACTTTCACCGGCCAGCGCTCGTTGGCCACGCGACAAGGTTTCGGTAATGATCCAGCTGCCGAAGAACATGGCAGAGTTCCCGAAGGTTGAGCTTTTGCCAGAAGTCACGATTAATAGCCAGCCAGTCCAGGTCGAGTGGCTCCGTTCCGAAGCTGGGCTCGAGGCTACAATTCCAAAGCCCCCTAGCTATCCGGGGCCTTGGGTGCTGCGCGCCGTGGTTACGGATCAATACGGGTGCACATTGGGCCGCAACTTCCTGGAGATCGCTTCCATGGTGGGCGCGGATGAAAACGAACCACCACGCGAGATATTCCGTCACCAACCGTAGACACGAACAGATGCTTCGTGGCGGGCGGGGCTAATCGCCAAACAGGGCCTGCCAAAGCGGCTTGAGCAACGCCATCCGGACTACGTCTTCGCGCCGTGACCCGTGCTTGAACTCCTCTAACAAGACGCCTTCGAGTTCAAACCCGAGCCGAGCATTCAGATTGAGATTTCGCACATTCGTCTCGCGTGAGTAAAGAAACACTTTGTGCATCTCACGCACAACGAACGCATGGTAGAGGAACGCAAACGTGGCGCGCGTGCCAATGCCCTGCCCTCGGAATGCGAGTTCACCGATCAGCTTCTTCATTTCGAGCTTTCGGTTATCAAGATCTATGTTCTCAGCGCCGATCACACCTACGAATGCATCGCCAGTCAGGATCGCGAGGTATTCTCGGCTCGGATGGCTGAAGTACTGCAGAATCTTCCAGGGGTCGTCGGGAAGGGCGGGAACAAAACTGTCACGGTTCGCGGATTCACCGAGCCATACGACCAGACGTGCTACTTCCTGCGGGCGCAATGGTCGTATCGTCACTCCGGCGAAGCTGAGAGATGACTCAGCTTGCCACTGGTCCTTCACGTCAGTGATCTTCAGTGGACCTTCGAAGCTGCGTTTCGGCGTGGCAACGCCACCGTCGCTGACGAGATTCTCCAGCAGATGGTTGGTGACCGCCAGGACCTCGTTTTTTGCGACGCCGTATTTGGCCAACTCGCGATAGAATGCCTTCGCTACGAGCTTCAAGAGTTGATCACGCTGCTGTCGCACTGGTTGTTCGGGTTCCGTCACGTGGCCTCCGCGGTAAAGTACACCAAGACAAGCAACGCGTAGAATCATCCGACGACCGAAGCCCAAGCGACGCTCTCGGCGTGCCCGAAGTATTGGAAAGAAGACAAGAAGCGACGAAGCTCGGGACGAGACCTCGTCCCCGTCGCCAGAGCTACCCTCTCCCCAGAGCCGCTCTCGTTCGGAATCTCCCGCCCGCCGGAAGGGTTGCTACCCATCGACGATGAGTTGTCTTGCTTTGCACCGATTCCCTTGCTCGCTGATCCGCAAGTGAGGTCCTGCGCGGTGTTCACGAAAGAGAACAGTCCGTCAACCTACCAGAATCGACAAGAGAACCTATCTGTTCCGGTTGGGAGAATACCATCAAGTCTTTGCCACCAAGTGCTGCCAGGTTTCGCGCTCGAAGAAGCTACCCTCCACGCGCTCCTCGAGTTCGAGAAACATCGGAAAGGGCACAGTGAATGACATGACGTTTCGGCCGAGCTGAGGTCGCACATATTTCCGCGCTGAAAGATCGGTCAAGCCAACCAGCGCGCGCGGGTGGTCGCGCTCGGACTCACGGTATCCAAACAGCCCTATCACTTGACAAGCGGCAGCCCAAGGCACGGCTACATTCTCGATCTCAGGATGCACGTAATTCGCGAGCACCACCAAGGCCGATAGAGCATCGGGTTCAACGAAGAACGTGACGCTCTTGGTGTCGTCGCTTGGGCACCACTGCTCAAGCGGTTTCGCGACCACGAATTTGTCCCCGATGTCACGTAGCGGCAGGCTCTCAACGAACTGACGCGCGCGTGCAGGATCTTGAACGTAGCCCTCGCCTCTCAGAAAACCTCCGGCAAGTCTCGCGCCGCCGCCTTCGGCCATTTGTTGGCCAATAGCTTGGCCCACTGAGTCATGCTCGTTGCCGTTCGATAGAAAGCGCGCGAAGCAGTCGACTCCACCCGGGAAAGCTTGATACTGATTCCCGAATCCCAAACCGACGCCCGCCCCCCAACAACCATAGGAATGACAATCGAACGCGACGGTCCGTCCCTTGGCTGCGACCGACGCCAACAGGCTCACTGCGCAACCCCACGTCCCGGGCTTGAATTGCGTGGCACCGTCGGGTGCGGCGTCCGCCCAAGTGATCACGACCGGATGCGTTGTCAGTTCGATCGCCGTGGCAATCTTGCTCTTCATGGCTGCGAAACGTTCTATTCCCGGGGACTAGACGCGTCAAGACAAGCCCGAAAGCATCTGCCACTGCCGCTCGAAGTGCACGGGGCGAACGGATCTATCGTCTCACTCCAGAGCACCGTTCTCGATCCAGAGCTTAATCGCTGCGAGTTGTTCTCCGCTTAGCGCCTCCGATGCGAACGGCATTCGAGCACCGGAGGCCGGCTGATCCTTGGTGAGCTTTTCGTAGAGGTACGACTGCTCGGCGTCGAAGGGAACAACGAGCACCCGTCCAGAAACCTCGTTCGATGCCTTACCGACCAAGGCTGCGTGAGTCGGTGCCACGAGTGACAAGCCTTGCTTTGGCGAATCCGTGCCATGGCAAGATGAGAAGGTACAACTCTGGGCGAACACTTTCTGCTCGATGGCCTGAAGCTTGGGTTCTATGGTCGACGATTTGGCCGTCGACTCATCTTCGCCACCACAAGCGACCATCGACAGCAAGATACTCAACGCGGCGAGACGCTGAAGCGGTTTTAGAGAGATCATGTGCACGTGGCCTTGCTGAGGGTGGAAACAGCCTCGGCGCATTGCGTCTGGATGCACGTCTTACAAGACGCCGCATCCGTAGAGCACTGTGCACCACAGGCGCCCAGCCCCTGAGTCCCCAGGCAACGTACTGCGGCTGACAGCTGGGTGTTGATCGTTGGACAACTGTCAAAGACGCACTTGAAGAAGGACTCACCCCCATCTTCGCTACGGTCCTTGGTGGCGCCAAGACACGCGGCAGTGGTCGCTCCGTCGGCTGCACCCTGACCTATCCAGGTTGCGCCCCAGAAAGCGCCCTTCCACTCCGCGTTTAGCCCGCAAAGCTCGGTCTGACGGTCTTTCGGATAATACAATCCGAGAAACATGCACATCTCGTCCTTAGTCGAGAGTCCCTGAAAGATAGTGTGGTCGGTCGTATTTTGGTAATCGCACTGGAAGTCTACCTTCTGCCCTGCGGTGAGTGCCTTCGGAGGCTTGAACGTATCCATCTCCACGTCCTCCCACTCAGTGGTGCGATAGAGCTCAGAAAGTGGAGAATCCGAGGCATCTAACAGGCGAGCGACGTACCCTACGCCACGACGGTGCATGTGGCTTTGCGCGTTCACCAGCTGGATATCTTTGCGAATTGGACAAACCTCGCGAGCAGATGCCGCTTGCTGAGCAGGAATGTAGATGTTGGGGTTGTACCAAAACAGGATCCCGGCCTCCGTGGTAACTTCGGCAGCCGGTATAGTGTGGAGATTGATCCGTGCGTCAGTTTCGATCTCCTTCCCGGTGGAGTTGAGGTAGTGAGTGTTCATTAGGAGCACAGTCCCAGGAGGAATGACGATTGCGGTCCCTGCGGGTAGGTCGTTTATGATGGGAGCGCCGTCGGCTATCTGTGATCCGCCGGCCACGCCTGTGACTTCCCAATGTGCCGTTGGGCCCCTGCTCCCGCATTCAAAGATGCCGCTCGTATCGACGCTATTGCCGAAGCGGTCCTGCGTTGGAATGCCGGAGTAGGGAGTAACGAACAGCAGAATATGATGGCTACCCGAAGTAACCCGTACGTCTTCGTGATTAACTGCAAGGCCCTCTGGGCCTACCTGATAGAACATACAGCGCTCGGTCTCCGTCCCCGCCGCAAGCGACGACGTCATCTTTAGTTGAACGCCTTCGCCTTTGGGTGGCGGTTCTAGCAAGGCGGCAGACCTCTTCGAGGAATCACCGTTGTCTTCTCCCGAGCATGCGAGTAGCGCCAACAGCGGTAGCACCGCTGCAGCAACCTTGATGCGAGCTGCCATGATGTCCTCCGACCTCGGTGCGTGCGCCCCCGTTTTGGAGTCTGTCTTGAAAGACACACCGCGGCGGTGACGATCCGTAAGTCACTCACGTAGGTCGTCAACCGCTGGAGCGTCGGATACTCAATGTTCGCCGAAGAGTGTCAAAGTCATGTGATTCCAGTCTTGGGCAGCCCCGTTGCGCCTTCTATGGCGGCACCGCACTTCAGTTGCAGCACCAGAGATGAGTGTCCTCGACGGGAGGTCCGAAAAGGCTCTTCTGTAGGCTCGATTTGCCGCCATTTTTGCCGATCCGCCCCACGCGCTAGATTATTTAGGACCTCGACCTGCGCCGCGAGGAATTTGGTGTAAACTTCCGCTCGCGATGCAGCGTCAACTTACTTCTATCGTCTTATCTGTTGGTTTGGGCGTCGTAACGGCATGCGCTTCTTCGTCTACCCCCTCGAAGGCTCAATCCCCCGCAGCCACGCACACGGAGAGTCTGGCGTCCGAGCAAGCTAGTGTTGACGCACGTGACGTCTCACCGGTGAGTTCCGCAGCGCAAGAGGAAGTTACGCCCGCAACCCCGGCGACCGAGCCAACACCGGAGCAGCCCAACGACACACAGTTGTCGCTCGTGGCCCTGAAACGCAAGGCAACTCCAATTGACGTAATGACGGGCCGGGAAACCGCCTACCTCATTGACTATGCAAACTCGGGCGCCGTCGCGGTTGCGAGTGCCGCGTGTGCGGAGAAGGCCAAGAAGGTCGAGGCCGCCGCGTGGGCTGAGCTCGCGGAGAAGGCGGCAAAGGCAGTTAGGGACGCAAAGACCAAACAGCCTCTCGGAAGCAGCGATGCCAAACCGGACGAGGCTGGCGACACTAAGCCCCCACCAAAGTCTCAAGCGCCGGACCCCGCGATTGAGGCCGCTGAAGCGGAAGAGGCCGCGATCGCCGAAAAGGCGGAAGCCGTCCGAACCGAGTGTCTACGCGACGCAAGAGAGAAATTCGAAGCGGACGTGCTTCGCTTCAGAAGAGACGGACTTGGCCATATCAAACTGGTCATCTATCGGCGCAACGGCAGCGCACTCAAGGAGCTCTACGTTGCAAACGTCGAGCTAGACGATAGCTCCGCGAATAAGGTCAAGGTCGAGATTAAGGAGAGCGGCTCGGGAAAGCGCCCCATCATGCGGGATCGCAGCAAGTTCGAGCTGCTGCTGCCGAACGAGTATAGCCTCGAGTTCGAGGACCCGCAGTTTGGCAGGTTGCCGTACGTGGCAAAGGTCGGGCTCGTCGCTAACTAAGCTTCTTGTGTTTTGGTCGACGCGACCACGACGCGTGAATGCATACGTCGTGGCTAACGTCGGACTCGTCGCTAATCGAGCGTAGCGGCAAGGCTGATGACGAGGGAACTCCTTCTGCCGACCTATTGACTAACGCCCCATGGTCCATGGTCAATGAACTCGACTTGAGTCGGCGCCTGAAACAACGCGAACTCGAAGTGGAGTCCAGAGACGTTGAGTTCCGTCACATCCGAACCATCAACGCTCAGGCTCAACTCGAACTCTGACGGCTCGCGATCGAGTAGAGCCGCTCGGAGTCGCTCAAAGTGCTCGCTGGAAAGCTGTAGGGTTGCGCATTCTCGCTTGGCCTCGACCACGCCGAGCGAAACACCACCGGGCTCTCGGCAAAAGACCTCAATGGTGCGCATCCCTGGGATATTCATCAGATCGATACGTATTCGCTTCGTACTTGCCGAAGCTAAATTCCCCGTTCCAAGAAGCATTGTGTCGGTCATGCCGTCCGTCCCCTTCGCGTACGTTGTCCGTCACGAGCGCCACCCAGTAGCGAGCCGGTGCCGCCGTCGATTGGCTTCCCCAATGGCACTCTACTCTGGTTCGTTAGGCGAACACCACCTCACTCGCTCTCTTCATATCGCGATCCGTTTAGGCGACGCGAGCCCGGTTTCGCGGTTTTATCGACGTGTTCGGTCTCGCCAACAATCGCTCCAGACAGTTTAGCGTGTCCTTCAACAAAGACTAAGCCGACCGTAACGGTCCGCCGATTGGGCCGTCAAGCAGCGATTGGATTGAGCAACGACGGGTCCTTTGAACAAGCCGCTCTGCGGCGCATGGCGCTCGCCTCAGTTGGCATGGGTCCAAACCCCAATGCGTTTCGCGAATTGCTAGCACTCCCTGTCTGAAGATGCGGGATGCGGGGTGCGGCCCCTCGTCTCAAACGATTCGGGGGTACTAGCGCCTGCGATACGGAAACGAGCAAGTGTGACTAGGCCGATCCGGACAGGGGGGACGGCAGCGCCTTGTCAAGCTCCCGACGATTCCTAACCACGACTCAACTCGAATAGGGCGCGTGAATTTCCTATAGTTGAGGGACATCAACCCTGTTTGCGCTATGGAAGGGGCAACTCCCGATGTCAAAGTCCAGCCCCTCAACCCCTGGGTCCCTTGAACCCTCAACGGATGCTGCTGCCGAGGGTCATCTTGAGCAAGCTCCGGCAGAGACCTCGGTAACCGGACCAGCTCAATCCGATAGCCCCGCCGGGGGAAACCTGTTGCAGCGCGGACTTCTACTGGCAATTGGCGTATTCGCGGGAACTATCCTTGGGGGCTACTGTTTTGCACGTTCGCGCCCAAAGCCGGCAATAGATGGCGCCGTCGCAGCCGCCGTAGGTTCTCGTTCTGCAACGCCTTCCGCTGAAGCGTCGGTAGGCGGCGGTTCCCCCCCGACGCTCTGCAACCAGGCGCCCGCAATTGCGGGGCGCGAGCCGCGCCTCGAGCCCGCATGGAACGCGTCCAATTCGGATCCAAAGCTCTCCGCCCCAGCAGCACAAGCCGCTGCATCACGCGGCCGCCGCAGGATGAGACACGAAGCGATGCAGTTCACGTCGCCAGAATCCGGGGCCAAGCTGAACGCAGATTAGTTCCCAGTTGTCCCTGATTACGCTTCGAAGCCGAAGAGCTGCGACATCCTGTAGGACTTACCTTCGGTCAGCGTGCCATCGCCTGCAGCCTACGAGGCAGATGCGGACAGCTCGATCACAGTTGCAGCGCCGACGGCTAGTAAATGCGGCATCTTGCTACGCGAATTTTGTGGCTACCCTGCTAGGACCTGCCTGCGCCGATAGGCGCCTCGCTAAGGCTCCGTTACTGTTAGCTCCATCGGTCTGGCATCGCTGTTGCTAGGTTACGAGCGTCCCTCGCGCTATGCCAAGCGCCGATGGACAGAGGAGTAGGTCCCTTATGAATCTGTCTACCAACAACGGGAAGAGTATCCTGCAGCTCAACTTACTCTTGAGCGCGGAGCTTGCTGCCGTCGAATCGTATCGTCAGGCGCTCGAGCAGTTGGACTCGACGCTCTACTACGGCACGTTGCTGCAGTGTCGTCACTCGCACGAAGAGCGCGCCGAACGGCTGCGGGAGGAGATCATTGCCCGTGGTGGCGAGCCCGTCCTAGAGGCTCACGTGTGGCGGACGTTGTCTCGCTTCAGCGAGTTCCAGTCCGTCTTGTTCGGCGATACTGCCACCATATCGGCGCTGATTGATGGGGAGAAAGAAGGCCAGAACGACTACCAACACGCCTTGGCAGAGCTCGACGCTCATGCGCGCGAACTGGTAGAGTCAGCAATTCTCCCAGATCAGCAACACACGCACCATGCGCTATGGGACATTAAACGGCAGCTTGCTGCGTGAGCTACAGCGTCAGCGATGCTCATCCTGCTGCATGGAGGTCGTCTCGCGCCCGCCCAAAACGCGCGGAGATTCGTGCTATCAGCTGTTTCACGGACAGCAACGAGAGCGGCCACGAATGCAGCCGCTCTTAACCATTTACTCAAATCGTCGTCACTTGATGTTCGCGTCCATCCAAGCTAGGCGCGCCGCAACGAAATCGCGCATGACCTTCAGCTGACCATCCCACGTGGGCGTGGTGGGACCACCCACGAATCCCGTGCTTGAGAGAATGACACCGGTTACGGGCCATTTCGCGTAGTCTCGCACGACGGCTTGCTTCAACGGAGCACTAAGCGTGTCCATGCGTTGATTCATAGAACTGTCGGACCAAAGCGTCTTTCTGAGTTCGGTGTAGCGCGTCTTGACCTGAGCCATGAACTTCGAGTCGCTCGTGAGCTTTGGATACCAGTTGTTCACATTTCTTGACGTTCCGGTGTATTGCCAGCCCGGATCGGACGTCGACGTTGGCGTCGCGCTCTGCGCGCCCACACCACCGAGCGCGAAGTTGTAATCCCATAGGGGTCCAGCCTTGAGCTTGCCGTCGCGATCTTTGAAGAAGTACGCACTGCGTACATAGGCGTCAACGTTCCGCGTTAGCTCACTGATCAGCAAATAGTCGATGAATGACTGCAGATCGATGTACGCGCCGTAGTCGCCAATTGGATTCTGGTGCAGGCTGTCGTGGAACTTCTGAATGTAATCCGTCAACCAAGCCTTCTGCTGATCGTTCAAGTCGTCGGGATCCACCACTTCAAGATCCGTCCAACAAGTCCCCGCGGCACCACTGCCTGTGGATGCCCCACCGCCAGCGAATGAGGTGGTGCAGGCCTTGGTTGTTGCTGGAGTCGCTTTGGTCGTAGTGCCTCCGCCCATTCCGCCCCCCCAAGCTCCGCCACCCATTGCACCTGAGCCGAATCCAGCCACGGGGTTCGAACCTGTGCAAAGGATTTTCGGCTCCTCTGCGGCTGCCTGATCGAACTTGAAGATGTATCCGCCGCTGAGCTTGGCAGAGTCCGTGTCGTCCGCTTTGAGCTGCTTGAGATTCGTGCGCACCTTGTTGTTCTTGATGAGCTCGGAAACCCAGTAAATCCCCTCGTACTCGGTGCTGCTGATCGAGTGCGTCGTTTGATTGATATAGACCTCGGCATATTCCGTCCGAGGCGCTTCCATGCCCATCTCCTTGCCGAGGGTGTAAACGAAAGGATTACGGATCAGCGTGCGGTCGTAGTACGGCGAGATCAACGCCCAGTCGGAGTCGGCGGGCATCCCGAGCAGCGGCAGATCGACGTCCTTGCCGGCATTGTCCCAGAACTCAATCTTGTAAGGCGTCTGCGCGAACGCCATCGACGATTGACCGCGGGCATGGTAGCCGGCGCGCGTCACGAGTGTGGGGAGTGAAGCCATTTTGGCCACGCCGTCCACGGGCTCCCAAACCATTACCGCGGTCTCGACATAGGTTTCCTTGTCGCACGGCTTGGCCTTGCCGTAGCTCTCCACGACCATAATCGGTATGTCGGAGGTTGGATCGATCGTGCGCGCAATGTAAATTCCCGTACTCACCGATCCACTCGCCTGTCCGCCGACAAATGCCTGCGCGCGCACTTGGGTCGTCGACTTCAGGGTGACGGCGTCACCGCCGTATAGGGTCGAACTCGCGGTGGGGAGCTTTCCGTCGACGGTATAGCGGATCTCTGCACCCGCTACATCCGTGCTCATCCCGACTTCAATCTGATCTTTGAAGCTTTGACTGGGCGTTGAGAACTTCACGTCGCCGATCAACGGATCGACTGCGTCCGAGGTCGCGGCGCTGCCCCCCACAGTACCGCTCGTCTTGCTGGTGCTTCCGCCTTTTCCTGCCGTGTCGCCAGTCTTGGTGGTACTGCCACCTTTTCCTGCCGTGCCACTCGACTTGGTCGCGTTTCCGCCCGCAGCAACAGCTGCTCCGCCTTTTGAGACATTGCCGCTCTTAGCAGTGCTTGCTTTCGTGCCACCTACGCCGCCGCTGTTAGCACCTTGCTCAGGATCGCTATCACCACCACCATCGCCGCCATTGGCAGAACCTCCGTTGCTCGGTGACGAGCTTGTCGACTTGGGGCTCGAATTCTTGGAGGTTGTGCTCG